>ONON01000029.1 GCA_900319455.1 uncultured Eubacteriales bacterium | reverse complement strand
CGGCAGCCTTCTGCCGAAGATGAGAGTTTACAACATACGCGACGGTCTGTTTGAGGCGATTGCCGACAAATACTATGAAGATCCCACCCTCATAAGCTACGGCGAGGATGTGCGCGACTGGGGCGGCGCGTTCGCCGTTTACAGAGGCCTTACCGAGGCTTTGCCCTACCACCGCCTGTTCAACTCCCCCATTGCGGAGAGCGCTATTGTCGGCTCGGCAGTGGGCTACGCTCTCGCGGGCGGCAGAGTAATCACCGAGCTTATGTACTGTGACTTTATCGTCTGCTCCGGCGACGAGGTGTTCAACCAAATGGCGAAATGGCAGGCAATGAGCGCGGGCAAGCTCAATATGCCTTTTGTTCTGCGCGTGTCGGTCGGTATGAAATACGGCGCTCAGCACTCTCAGGACTGGACCTCGCTTTGCGCCCATGTGCCGGGGCTTAAGGTTATCTACCCGGTAACACCCTATGACGCCAAAGGTCTTATGACGGCGGCTCTCAACGGCACCGACCCCGTTGTTTGCTTCGAGAGCCAGAAGATATATGATATGGGCGAGCGCTTTGTTGAAGGCGGTGTTCCCGAAGGCACTTATGAGGTTGAAATCGGCGAGCCCGCAATACGCAGACAGGGCGGCGATTTAACCATACTCACAATAGGCCCCACACTCTACACCGCGCTGGAAGCCGCCGACAGGCTTGAAAAGGAGTTCGGCGTAAGCGCTGAGGTTATTGACGCGAGAAGCGTTGTTCCCTTCAACTATGAGAAGGTTATTGAATCGGTTAAGAAGACGGGCAGAATTCTGCTTGCGAGCGACGCCTGCACGAGAGGCAGCATTTTAAACGATATGGCGCAGAACATCACCTCGCTCGCGTTTGATTATCTTGACGCTCCCCCCGTAATTGTGGGAGCGCAGAACTGGATTACCCCCGCTTCGGAATACTCAAAGGAATTCTATCCGCAGGTTGGCTGGTTCCTTGACGCGGTTCACGAAAGAATACTGCCCCTCAAGGGCTACACCGCGCGCAAGAGCTACACCGACACCGAACTGCTCCGCAAAGCGAAAAAAGGAGTATAACACCGAAAGCCGGTTGTGCTCCGCCTCATCAGTCACCCGCGGTGACAGCTTCCGTTTTATAAAGATAAAAAACAGAGCGGCTGAGTTTTTACTCAGCCGCCTTCTTTATGACAAACACCGTTTTGCCGTATTTTTTGAGCAGAGAGAGCTGCCGCAAACGGCTGAAAAGGCATCGGAACCTGTTTGGGCATTTTGCCCTGTATTATCGGCTGCGTTTGTGCAAGGTTACAAAAAACGGCGTAAAGCCCGGCATAATTTCGTTTGTGTACTTGAAATTGTCGGGTTATGTAATATAATATAATTCTTAGATTATTCTGATATTATCTTTTAAAAGTGAAAGGCATTGAAATGAAAAAAATCACCGCTGTAATTCTCGCTGTTATTCTCACTTTTTTCACGGCTGTTACCGCCTTTGCCGCGCCTTTGCCGCAGGCTGACGGCGCAAGGTCAATACCGAATGTTATGGTAGCGGATGAGTTCCGCGCCGCCGATACAGCCGCTTACACACAGGCTCAGGGCGAAAAGATTATTACACTCGACCTTGTCTCCGACACGCACATAGGCGCGAGCAACGCCTCCTCTTATGTTCGCCCCTGCATTGAGCGCATAAACGCCGAGAAGGATCAGACAGACGGCGTTATTGTCGCGGGTGATCTCACACAGAGCGGTTATGAAGACGAGCTCTCCGACGCCTATGCCATTCTGCGCGGCTATACGGGTGAGAATATGGTTACCGTAAACGGCAACCACGACTACGGCAGATGGACTCAGTCGGGCAAAATGAGACCCGTTGCCATAAAATACCGCAACGAATTTATGGGCATAACCACACAGAAGGATTATTACAGCACCGACATCAACGGCTATAAGGTTGTTGTAATGGGCAGCGAGGGCAACAGACCCAACAGCGCCGATATAAGCGATGAACAGCTTGATTTTGTCAGGGCGGAGGTCGCCGAGGGCGCGCGCGGAGGCAAACCCGTTTTTGTTGTTTGCCACTGGCCCATGAGAAACACCCACTGCGAGCGCATATCCTGGCCGATTATTCCCGGCGGGGCGCTTGACTCGGCAACAACAAGAAAGCTGCAGAATATTTTAAGCCAATATGACAACATCTTTTATATCAGCGGTCATCTTCACGCCGGCCTCAACGGCAGGCTTACACGCAGGCTTTTCGGCGGCTGCTGCGTTGAACAGCGCAACGGAATAACCTGCATAAACATTCCCTCCCTCGGCAGGGGCAACCACCTCGGTCTTAGGGCAAAGGGCACGGGAATGCGCCTTACGGTTTACGGCGACAAGGCGGTTGTCGAGGGCAGAAACTACTACACGGGCGAATGGCTTGACAACTATGTTTATGAGGTCAGTCTCAAGGGCGCCTCACCCGTGAGCGCCGCGCCGGAGCTGCCCGACGCCGCTCAGCCCGAAAGTCCCGCTTTGCCCGAAGATGAAAAAACGGCGGCATAAGCAAAAAACGTAATACCGCTTTTAACGGCTTTGAATTATCACTTAGCGAAGGAATGATTTTATGAGAAGAACAATCGCGCTTTTTCTCGCGCTGCTTACGGCGTTTCTCTGCTTTGCAATCTGCGCCGGCGCGGGCTCGCCCGAAACGGGTAATGACGCAAATATTGCGGTAAACGAGGAGGAAAACCCCGTAAACCCGGAAAATCCGGAAAATCCGGAAGATCCCGAAAATCCCGAAAACCCGGATGAGCCGGAGGAACCGGAAATTCCCGAGAACCCGGATGAATACGCGGAAATGTATTTAATCACCTACTGGAATGTGGCATCGCCCCATGTGTTTGTGTATTTTAAGAACCTCACCGGGCACGACATAACCGTAGGCGCTTACACCTGCCCGAAAGGTGAGTGTGTTTCGGTTGCCACATTCGGCGTTTCCACTATGGACGGCGACGGCGCGGGAATTTATTACAATATGGAGCGCTACCGCATTGCGCAGGACGGCAAATATCCTTTGGTTGTTACGCTCAAAAGAGTTGTATCCAAAACAGATCTTGAAAATGTGTCAAAGTTTATTCTTAACAACAACAAGTGGGATTTCTTCCTTTTCAACTGCGGCTGGTTCGCCGCGAAATGCTGGAACGCGGGCGGCGGCTCATACCTTGTGCCGATTACCGTATTCCCATCAATTCTCCGCCTTGAAATGCTCTTCCACCGCCCGATAAAGAAAATCGACATTGAAGCGGCGCAAAGAGACGAGGTTTTCAGGCAGGTCGGCAACGGCTCCGGCGCAACGCTCAAAATCGCGAGCGACAAATCAATGTGAGTTGTTAAAAGCCTTCCCATCGGCTTCCCCTCAGGGGGAAGCCTTTTTCTTTTTCAGAGCCGCGGCAAAGCAAAATCAAACTCCGCGCACCATTATTCACATTAATTTCACAATATTTTAATTAAAATAATAAATTCATACTTTATTTTTGTATTGATAAGTGCTATAATACCTTGAATTATTCCGCCCGCGCCGTCAGGCAGCGGCGGCAAAAGGCAAAACACTTAACTGATTTTACGGCGCAAAAGGCGTAAAAGACCGGAGGTAAAAATGGATATCAACAGTAATTTCCCCGAAAAAACCGCCGACTTTATCGAAGACGCTCCCTTTGAGTTTGAGGAGATAAAGCCGGAGAGCAGGGGCAGTATCATTTCCGTACGCAATCTCTCAAAATCATACGGCTCGAAAAAAGTTCTTGACGGAGTTTCGTTTGACCTTGAAAGAGGCCACATTATAGGTCTGCTCGGCCCCAACGGCAGCGGCAAGACCTCGCTTATCAAAATATTCACGGGGCTTATCAACGATTATTCGGGCGAGGTTCTCATTGACGGGCACAAGCCGGGAGTAATCACCAAGGCGAAGGTGGCTTATCTGCCCGAAAAAACCTACCTCGCGAGTTATATGACGGTTGACGATTCAATTAACTACATCGCCGATTTCTATGATGATTTTGACAAGAAAAAGGCTATGAAGATGGTTGATGTTTTTCAGCTGCCCCACAAGCAGAAGGTTAAAACCATGTCAAAGGGTCAGCAGGAGAAAATACAGCTTCTGCTTGTTATGTGCCGCAACGCGGAGATTTACATTCTTGATGAGCCTATGGGCGGTGTTGACCCCGCGGCAAGGGATTTTATTCTTCAGGCTATTCTGCAAAACAGGCCCGAGGGCTCAACAATTCTTATGAGCACCCATCTTATTCACGACATTGAGCCCGTGCTTGACTCAATCATCATGATAGGTCACGGCGCCCTGCTGAAGCAGGACACAACAGCCAATCTCACCGCAAAGGGTCAGACAATAAACGAAATCTTCAAGGAGGTGTTCCGCAATGACTGGGAATTCTGACAAGCCCCGCAACAAAATGGGTATGCTGCTCAAAAACGACTTTTTAGCGTCGTCAAGAGTAATCAGCCTTATTTACATTGTTGAAATAATAGCGTTTGTATTTTTTATGATAATAAAAGACAGAGGCAACAACCGTCTGCTCGCTCTCGGTCTTATTCTTAATTTTGCCATTCCCTTCCTTCTTGTTTTCGTAAGCCTGTTTTTTGTTATTTACGATTTCAACAAATCGCTCTACTCGCAGCAGGGTTATCTCACATACTCCCTGCCTGTTACGGCAAAACAGCTTCTGGGCTCAAAAATGATTGTTTACGGCCTGTGGATGTTTGTAAGCTACGCGGTCGCTCTTTTTGTGTGGGGCTACCTCGCGTCATACGCCGAGGGCAACGAAAACGTTAAAATGGCGGATGTCGCCCTCACGCTTTTCGGTATGCCTTCAATAGCGCACATAAAGGTTTACCTTTTCTACTATGTCATTATGTTCTTCATAATCACATTCTCGTTTATTTCAATCATCTATTTTGCCATTACCGCAAGCCATATGAGAACATTCCAGAACGCGAACTTCATTTCGGCGGTTATTATTTTCTTTATATGCAGCATAATAATGTTCGCTTTTATTGCGATTGTTGACAAAAACATTTTCATCAGTTTTCTTGTTTATGACGACGGGCCTACCAAGCTCGTAATAGGCAAAAAAGACCTTGCGGACGGCGTTTCGCTGCCGATGTCACCGATATTCTACCTTATAATTCAGGATATCGCGCTGTTTTTCGTGACCTCGGCTATTATGAAAAAACGAATCAACATAAAATAATGAGAAAAACCGGAATTTTCGGCGGCTCGTTCAACCCGCCGCACCTCGGGCACAAAAAGCTGGCGGTAACCGCCGCCGACGCCCTCGGGCTTGACAGAGTGCTGGTTATGCCGGCGGGCATTCCGCCCCATAAAATCCCGGCGGCGTTCGCGGGCGCGAAAGACAGAGCCGAGATGTGCCGGCTGACATTTTCCGGCGACCCCCGGTTTGAGATAAGCACTCTCGAAATCGACAAGGGCGGCAAAAGCTACACGGTTGACACACTCACCGAATTAAAAAAACTGTACCCCGGCGATGAGTTTTACCTTATCACCGGCTCGGATATGCTTGAAACCTTTACGCAGTGGTACAGGTGGGAAGATATTTTGGACCTTGCCGCAGTGTGCAGCGCAATCAGAGAAAAGGGCAAAAAGCTTGATTATTCGGGTTTTACGGATGAGCAGAAAAAACGGCTGATTCCCGTTGAGGCGGACCCTGTTGAAATAAGCTCAACCGAGATACGCGCCATGCTCGCAAAAGGCGAAGACGCCTCCGCTTTTCTTGACAGCGGGGTTGTTGCCTATATAAAAGAAAACGGGCTGTACGCCGACAGGTTTCCGCGGTACAGACGGCTTGTCGAGAGCAAACTTGACCCGGAGCGGCTTAACCACAGCTTCGGCGTTTCAAGGGCGGCAAGAAGCCTTGCGCTGAGATACGGGGCGAACGCGGATAAAGCGGAGCTGGCGGGGCTTTTGCACGATGTTATGAAAAACGCTCCCAAGGAAGAGCAGAAAAGCATAATCGAGCGCGGCGGGCACAAAATGACCCGGGTTGAGCTTGCCAACACCAAGGTATGGCACGCTATGGCGGGCGAAGCTTTTTTAAGGCTTGAGGCGGGCGTTGATGATGAGGAAATCCTCTCGGCGGTCAAACGCCACACAACCGGGGCGGCCGGTATGAGCCTGCTTGACAAAATCGTTTATATAGCCGATTTTATTTCGGAAGAACGCTGCTATCCGGATGTTGAAACCGTGCGGGCTCTCGCGAGTGAAAGCCTCGAAAGGGCAATAATCTACACGGCTTCATACACAATACGCGATTTAGCCTCAAAGGGTCTGCCCATTCATCCCGACACGGTGGACTGCTACAACGATATATTGACTGACTTAACCGAAAGGAAATAAAAATGGAATCACTTGAACTCGTAAAAGAGATAGTTAAAGTTCTTGATAAGAAAAAAGCGGTTGACATCAAAGCCATCCGCACCGAAGAGGTAACAATAGTCTCGGACTATTTTGTAATCGCTTCGGGCACATCCACAACCCACACGAAATCGCTCGCGGAGGAAGTGGAGTATGAGCTTAAAAAAGCGGGTGTTGAGCCCGACCATATCGAAGGCAGGGCAACGGGCTGGATTCTTATCGACTACGGCACGGTAATCGTTCATGTTTTTCAGGAGGATCAGAGGGAGTATTACAACCTTGAGCGCCTGTGGACCGACGCGAGCGCCGTTGACCTGTCGGATATTCTGACTGAGGACTGATTAATAAAAGCGGCTTGCGCGTAAAACACCGCAAGGCGGAGGGAGTATATAAACAATGGCACAGTACGATTTTAAATCCATAGAAAAGAAATGGCAGAAATACTGGGAGGAGCACGAGACTTTCAAAACGGATGTTTGGGATTTCTCAAAGCCCAAGTTCTACGCTCTCGATATGTTCCCCTACCCGTCGGGCGTAGGTCTTCACGCCGGTCATCCCGAGGGCTACACCGCTACGGATATAGTCTCCCGTATGAAGAGAATGCAGGGCTACAACGTGCTTCATCCGATGGGCTACGACTCGTTCGGTCTGCCCGCGGAGCAGTATGCCGTCTCAACGGGCCATAATCCCAACGGCTTCACTCAGGATAACATCAAAACCTTCTCGAAGCAGCTCAGAGAGCTCGGCTTCGACTACGACTGGTCAAAGATGATAGCCACATCCGACCCTTCATATTACAAATGGACTCAGTGGATTTTCAAACAGCTCTATCTCAAAGGCTACGCCAAGCTTGTCGATATTCCCGTCAACTGGTGCGAGGCTCTCGGCACCGTTCTTGCCAACGATGAGGTCATTGACGGCAAGAGCGAGCGCGGCGGCTATCCCGTAATCCGCAAGAATATGAAACAGTGGGTTATCGACCAGGTCGCCTTCGCCGAGGAACTTCTCGACGGCCTCAACGAGATTGACTGGCCCGAATCCACAAAGGATATGCAGCGCCACTGGATAGGCAAGAGCACGGGCGTAGAGGTTGATTTCGACATTGTCGGCGGCGGTAATTTCTCAATTTACACCACCTGCATCGAAACCATCTACGGCATTACCTTTATGGTTCTCGCTCCCGACGGCGACCTCGTTCAGAAGCTTATGCCCCGCATACAGAATCAGGATGAGGTAAAAGCGTATATCGAAGAAACAATCAAGAAAACCGATATGGACCGCACCGAGCTCAACAAGACGAAGAGCGGCTGCATCCTTAAAGGTATAAACGCGATAAACCCCGTAAATGGCAGGGAAGTCCCCGTTTTCATCGGCGATTTCGTTCTCGCAAGCTACGGCACGGGCGCGGTTATGGCTGTTCCGAGCCACGACCAGCGCGACTTTGAATACGCCGTCGCTCACAACATTCCCATGCTTCAGGTAATCGACGGCAGGGATGTTTCGGAATGCGCCTTCGAAAAGGGCGACTATCTCGGCAAGGGCTGCAAACTCATCAACTCCGAGGAGTTCACCGGTCTCACCGTCGAAGAGGCGAAAGAGGCAATAACCGTAAAACTCGAAAAGATGGGCGTCGCCCGCCGCAAGACCAACTATCACTTCCGCGAATGGATTTTCGCCCGCCAGCGCTACTGGGGCGAACCCGTTCCCGTCTATTACACCGACGACGGCGAAATCCATGTGCTTGACGACGACGAGCTTCCCCTCGTCCTGCCCGAACTTGACGACTACAAGGGCAAAAACGGTCAGGCTCCCCTTGAAAACGCGCAGGAGTGGAAATATATTGAGAAAAACGGCGTCAGAGGCAAGCGCGAAACCTCTACAATGCCCGGCTCCGCAGGCTCAAGCTGGTATTTCCTCCGCTACATCGACCCGCAGAACAACGACGCGATAGGCGACCCCGAACTGCTTAAACACTGGCTGCCCGTTGACCTCTATATCGGCGGTCCCGAACACGCGGTGGGCCACCTCATCTATTCGAGAATCTGGAACAGATTCCTTTACAATATGGGCATTTCACCCGTAAAAGAGCCGTTCAAAAAGCTCGTTCACCAGGGTATGATTCTCGGCGCGAACGGAATCAAAATGGGCAAGCGTTTCCCCGAATTTGTCGTAAACCCGTCGGATATCGTGCGCGATTACGGCGCCGACACGCTTCGCCTCTACGAAATGTTCATGGGTCCCATCGAAGCCTCAAAGCCGTGGAGCAACCAGGGCGTCGAAGGCGCGAAGAGATTTCTCACCCGCGTTTGGACCTTCTTCACCGATGAAAACAACATAAGCGACGAAAAACGCGCCGACCTCGAAAAGGATTACAACATAACCGTCCGCAAGGTCACAAAGGATTTCGAGACTCTCGCGTTCAACACCGCGATAAGCCAGATGATGATTTTCGTCAACGCCGTCTATAAGGCAGGCTCCTGCCCGAAGGATTACGCCGAAGGCCTCATTAAACTGCTCTCCCCCATCTGCCCGCACATCTGCGAGGAAATCTGGCAGATTTTAGGTCACGGCGAAACCATCGCCTACGAAAGCTGGCCCGAATACGACGAAGCGAAATGCGTCGAAACGCAGATTGAAATCGCCGTTCAGGTAAACGGAAAACTGAAAGACAGAATAACGGTTGACGCCGAAATCTCGCAGGAAGACGCGCTCGCCGCCGCGAAAGAGCTTGAAAAAGTTAAAAGCTCCATTGAGGGTATGAGCATAGTCAAGGAATTCTACATTAAAGGCAAGCTTATCAACATTGTTGTTAAACCTGCATAAAATCTTTTAAAAAACGGTTTGTTTTTCTTGAATGTTTATTGTTGACAACGCTCCGGGCGTTTTGTATAATACTAAAAGATTAAGAGGGACAACCCTGCAAAAGGGAGGGAATAAAGAATGAGTCAGGTAAAAGTTAAAGAAGGCGAATCTCTTGACAACGCTCTCAGAAGATTCAAGAGACAGACTTCCAGAGACGGAGTTATCCAGGAAGTACGCAAGAGAGAACATTACGAAAAGCCTTCGGTAAAACGCAAGAAAAAATCCGAGGCAGCTCGCAAACGCAAATACAAATAATTAATTAACAGGCAAACGGCAGGCATTCCTGCCGTTTGTTTTTTGCCCTTACGGGTTACACCGCGTAACGCGCCGGCAGATACTCCGCAGCAAAAACAAAAACCGCCGTGAAGGCGGTTTTGCGCATTAATGAGGTTTGTTTTTACTTTTCTCTGCTTGCGGAGTAATTGACATCTATCGTTTTTTTGAGAAGCTTCCAGTCATAACTCGGCAGCCAGTGGTCGTTTGAGTCAACAGAGTTTTCAAACTCCGCTTCGCCGAGCGCGACATTCATAACATTTATGCCCTTTACCTCGCCGCCGTCTTTATAGCAGGTGTCCCAGAAGGCGTGGTGGCCGATGTATTTAACGCTCGCGGGTATAAACATATAGTTGAGAGCCTGGTCATAGCTGAAAGCGTCGGAGCCGATGTACTCAAGCCCCTCGGGCAGGGATTTGTATTCGCCGCCCGCCGAATATGATATAACATCGGTAAGACTTGTGGATTTGAAAAACGCCAGAGTTTCAATGGTTTTAAGCCCTTCGGGAAGATACACCTTGACAAGGTTTGCATAGTTGAACGCGAGCTCGCCGATTTTAACAACCGTTTCGGGCACTCTGTAGGTCTGCACCGCGTTTATGTAATCCTCACCGTAGCCTTCGCTGCCCTGCCAAAGCTCCTCTTTGAAGCCCGCCTTT
>ONON01000227.1 GCA_900319455.1 uncultured Eubacteriales bacterium | reverse complement strand
TTTCTCTGACACGGTCGAGAACCGAAAACTTTGTTTCAATCATTTTGTCAACATCGGATTTTTCCGCCACAATGATATAACGGCTTTCACTTAATCTTTTCAGAATACATGAATAATCGCTTATCCACTTTTCAATTTCACTTTCAACAATGCTGCGTATTTCGGCGCGCTCGCTGTCTCTGAAATCAAGTCTTGTGTCGCCGACATTATCTGCTTCAATATATATTACGCAGGGTTTTGAAGAGTAATATTTTTTTTCAATTTCTCTCAAATCGGAATTATCAACATAAAACAGAATATAATTCTCCGATCCTTCTGACTCAAATGAATTTGAAAATACAGTATATGTTCTTCCGTTTACAAAAACGGCTGTTTCTTCGGAGTTTATTATTTCATATAAATCTTTACCGTTTATGTATGCCGCGATATTATTTTCAAAAGATTTTTTGCTACCGACGACACGATTTAAAAATTTTTCACTGCACCAGTTAACATCGCCTTCTTTTGAACATACAACAACCGGAAACGGAAAATTATTAAGACTTTTTTCTTTTGAAAAATCAAGGCTTTTGGAAAGCTTGTGCATATATCTGCGGCTTTTCTTTTTGTAAAACCTTTCGCTGATGACAGTCCACAAAAAGAATAAAATAATCAACCCTGCTTCAATAAACGCCAGTGAAGGTAAAACAAAAGAAGTTATTACAGCACAGACAGATGCCGCGGCAATAACCGCAACAAAAATAAAGTTGCTGTGCTGTAAAAAGTTTTTCATTTTATACCTCCATTATCATGGGAAGAACCATCGGATTTCTTTTTGTTTTTTCCGACACATAACGGGAAACGGCATCTCTGGTTTTGGATTTTATGGCGTTAAGGTCAAAAATATCATTATCACAACAGTAGTAAATCGCATCCTCAGCCGCTCTTTTGGCTTCTTGGATTATTTCTTCAGAGCCTTTAACATAAACAAAACCTTTTGTTATTACTTCAGGCCCTTCTATAAGCTCACCTGATTGGCTGTCAACAGCGGCTGAGATAACAATAACCCCGTCCTCCGCAAGGCGTTTTCTGTCTTTAAGCACTCCGCTGCCAATATCCCCGACGCCGTTTCCGTCAACAAGAACTCTGTCCGCAGGAACCGAAGTTGCCTGTTTAATGGATTTTTGAGTAAGCTCAACCGTTACGCCGTTATCTGCGATAAATATGTTTTTCTTGTTAATTCCAACGCTTTCGGCAAGCTGAGCGTGCTTAAACATATGTTTTTGCTCACCGTGAACGGGGATGAAAAACTTCGGGTTTACTATTCCCATCATAAGTTTAAGTTCTTCCTGGCAGGCGTGACCCGAAACATGAACATCATACATTTTTTCATAAACAACTTCAGCGCCGAGTTTCATCAACTCGTTTACTACCCTGCCAACTGTTTTTTCGTTACCGGGAATAGGAGTTGCCGAAATAATAACATAATCATTGGGGCAGATTTCAACTTTTCTATGGTCCGAAAAAGCCATTCTGGTTAATGCAGACATCGGCTCACCCTGACTGCCTGTGGTAATAATAACAAGCTCCTGCGGCGAATATCTGTTTATTAAATCACTGTCAATGAGAACATTGTCCGGTATATTCAGATAGCCGAGTTCAGACCCTATTGAAACAACATTTTCAAGGCTTCTTCCGAAAAGAGCAACTTTTCTTTTTAAAGCTTTTGCAACATTGATAATCTGCTGTACTCTGTGAATGTTTGAAGCGAATGTGGCAACAATAATGCGTCTGTTATTTGCTTTTCTGAATAAAGTTTCAAAAGACTCGCCGACAATTCGCTCACTTTCTGTATATCCGGGTCTTTCGGCGTTTGTGGAATCGGAAAGCATACAAAGCACGCCTTCTTTGCCGATTTGAGCAAATCTTGCCAGGTCAATCATTTCTCCGTCAATAGGTGTTGTGTCAATTTTAAAATCACCGGTTTGAATAATTGTTCCGGCACCGCACCTTATTGCGAGAGCAAGAGAATCGGGAATGGAATGATTAACATGAAGCAGCTCAACTTCAAATTTGCCAAGTTTTATAAAATCTCCGGGAGCACATACATTTAACTTCGCTTTTTCAAGCAGACCGTGCTCACGCAGTTTTCCTTCAATTAAGCCTATTGTAAGTTTTGTGCTGTAAACAGGTATATTAACGGTTTTCAATAAATATGCGAGACCGCCGATATGGTCTTCATGACCGTGAGTTATAACAATGCCTCTTATTTTATCTGCGTTTCTTTGAACATAAGTAAAATCCGGAATAACAAGATCTACGCCGAACATTTCCTGTTCCGGAAATGAAAGACCGCAATCAACTATAATCATATCGCCGTCAAATTCATACAGCGTCATGTTCTTGCCGATTTCATTAAGTCCTCCCAAAAAAGAAATACGAACGGGAGAAGAAGATTTACTGCCTTTCTCCGCTTGAGCGGAACGGGATTTGCTCTTTGATGATATATTTGACTGTCTGTTTTTCTGAGTATTTGAAGTTTTGTGGTTTTGCCTTTGAAGAGTTTTGGTATGTTTGGCAGCTGTTTTATTATTAAGCTGACTGTTGGGCTTTTGTTTTTGTTCCGCTCTTCTTATATTCAAACGCTCATTACTGTTTTGAGAATTTGATTTTTTTGCCATTTTAATATATCGGCTGAAATATTCAGCCGCCTTTCATTAATATAATTTGATATTTAATAATACTTTATTATTAAAAATAAGTCAAGCAAACCTGTTAAATAATAAATATTTGCTTGAAAAAGTTGAAATAAATGATATTATTGATAAAAAACGGAGTTTGGATATGGATAAACTTAAACATGTTGATATTTATACCGATGGAGCTTGTTCCGGAAATCCGGGCCCGGGCGGATGGGGCGCTGTACTGAGATACGGCAGTAATGAATTGGAAATTTCAGGCGGTGAGCCTCATACTACAAATAACAGAATGGAATTGACCGCTCTTATTTCAGCATTAAAAAAGCTTAAAGAAAAGTGCGACATAACCGTTTATACCGATTCTAAGTATATTTCCGACGCTTTTAACAGCGGATGGATATGGAATTGGGTTAAAAAAGGCTGGAAAAAATCCGATAAATCCCCTGTTCTTAATGTTGAATTATGGATGGAACTGCTTGATTTATTGAGTAAAAATGAATATAAAATCATTTGGGTAAAAGGTCACGCAGGTCACCCGGAAAATGAAAGATGTGATAAACTTGCCACCGCCGAAGCGGCAAAATATTCCGAAAATCAGCAGAACGCCGTCTGATGACAGCGTTCTGTGTCTTTATTTCACAACTTCTACTTTTAAAATATTTGTTGTTCCTGACATTTTAAGCGGAATTCCGGCTGTTATAACGACTGTGTCACCTTCACTGACAAGGTCAATTTGTTTTGCACAGTCAATCGCGTGAAGAAACAGTTTGTTTTCGTCATCCTGATTAAGCGCAAGAACAGGGAAAACACCCCATGAAAGTGACAGCTGATGGAATGTTTTAACTTCGGGCGTTGAGGCTACAATAGGCTCATTGGGTCTGAATTTTGAAACTCTTCTTGCTGTTGTGCCAGAAGTTGTTACAGCTATAATCGCCTTGCATTTCAGGTCGCGCGCCGTTGTACACGCTGCGTCGCATATAGCGTTTGTGACATCGCTTTTATCAACATCGTAGCGAAAGCCGCTGTATGCCATTAATTTAAGAGCATCCTGTTCTGCCTGCTCCACAATTTTTGACATTACCTCAACAACTCTTGCGGGATGAGCCCCCATTGCGGTTTCCCCCGAAAGCATAACAGCGCTTGTTCCGTCAAAAACAGCGTTGGCAACATCTGAAATCTCTGCCCTTGTGGGAGTATAGCTTGTTATCATGGATTCCAGCATCTGAGTTGCGGTAATTACCATTTTTCCGGATTGATAGCATTTTTTAATAAATTGTTTTTGAATGCCCGGCAGTCTCTCAAACTCAACTTCAACACCCATATCTCCGCGAGCTACCATTATTCCGTCGGAATGCAATAATATTTCATCAAAATTCCTTACGCCTTCAATATTTTCGATTTTGGCTATAAGCTTTATGGAATGACCGCCGTGATAGTCGAGAAACTTTCTCATTTCAATCACATCATCTTTTGATCTGGTAAAAGACGCCGCAACAAAATCAACATCGTGTTCAATTCCGAACAGTAAATCCTGCTCATCTTTTTCACTTAAATAAGGCATATCTATATGAAAATTGGGAATATTTATGCTCTTGTTGCTTAACAGCGTTCCGCCTTCCAAAACTTCACAAATAATTTCACTGTCGTTTGTTTCAACGGTTTTAAGTATGATTTTACCATCGTCTATTAAAACAGTTATTCCGGGTTTAATTTGTTTGCATAATTCCGGATATGTTATTGTAACTTTTTCCGAGTTGCCTTCGCAGTCGTCCGATGTAAGAATAAATTTCTGACCGTCAGCAAGCACTGTCTGACCGTCTTTTATATTTTTTATACGAATTTCCGGCCCTTTTGTATCTAACATTATTGCGGCGGGAACTTTCATTTCATCTCTCACTTTACGGAAGGTATCTATAGTTTTCGCGTGTTCATAATATGAACCGTGCGAAAAATTCAGCCTTGCAACATTTAAACCGTTTTTAAGCATCTCTGAGATTATGCTTTCATTATTGCTGGCAGGGCCCAATGTGCAAACTATTTTAGTTCTTCTCATTGAATAAAAACTCCTTATTATCAAATCCAATGTATAATATAACAATTATTATTTTCAGTCAACCTTTAAAACACAAAAATTAATTGAATATATTTCTTTTATATGGTAGAATTAACCAACAAAAATCTTCGGAGGTTTAAAAATGTCACCTAAAATCATTGTAGCAGGCGCCGGCCACGGCGGAATTGCAACCGCGGCAATTCTTGCGCAAAACGGTTATGATGTAACGGTTTATGAAAAAAACAAAGAAGGTACACTCGGATATGACTGGACTGATATTTTTGCTCCGGGTGCACTTAAAATTGCCGGAATGGATATGCCGGACGAAGATAAATATGAATTTAAAGAAAATATGACCTTTTATTCAACCGACATGAAAAAAGGGCTTCGACAGGATGTTTCGCCCGATCAGCTTGAAATTAAAATGGAAAGAAAAGACATTTATAATCACTTCATAAATCACGCGTTAAAATGCGGAGTAAAGTTTATTTATGACTGTTTAATAGAAAGCCCGTTAATGGCGGGCAACAGAGTTGTCGGTATCAAAACATCGCTCGGAAATTTTTACGGGGATTTGATAATTGACGCGGCGGGTATTGATTCTCCTGTCAGAACAAAGTTGCCTGCGGTTTGCGGAATTGAAAAGATACCCGGTGATTACAGTCAGTTCAATGTTTTTCGCGCTTTTTACAACAGAGGAACCAACGAAGATATAGAGGATAAATATAAAGTGTGCCTTCTGCCGGGAGGCAACACCGGTGTTGGCTGGATTGCCGCCGAAGATGAATACACCGATTTATTAATCGGGCTTTTTGAGCCGCTGAACGAAGATAAAGTTAACGAAATCGCAACAATGTTCCGGGCTCAGAATCCTGTTCTCGGCACGGAACTGAAACGCGGCGGCAATTTTGTAAAGATTCCTGTTCGTCAGCCGCTCGCGATAATGGTATGCGATGGATACGCAGCTATCGGTGACAGCGCTTTTATGACCGTGCCGGTCATCGGTTCCGGAATTGCCAATTCGCTGAGAGCTTCAAGACTGCTTGCTGACACGATAATTGCGGATAAATACAACTGTTTTTGCACGGATACTCTTTGGGATTACCAGGTTAAGTATTACAAAAAACTCGGCTCCGGGCTTGCTCAGCTTGCGTGTGTTAAACTGCTTCTCGCAGAATTAAAGCCCGAAGAACTTGATTTTATGTTTGAAAACGGAATTCTCACAGGCAAAGATCTTACCATAGGTGCCGACAGCACAAGCCTTGTTTCTTTTATAAACTTTTCGCCCGCCGATATAATCGATAAGGCAAAAAATGTTTGCAAAGATACAGTCTTGTTAAAGAAAATTCTGCTTACAGGTAAAAGGATTGCTTCTGTTGTTGCCGTAACAACGGCTATGCCGAGACACTGGAACAGGCAGAGTGTATTTCGCTGGGCAAAACAGTACAAAATGTGTTTTCAAATTAATTAAGAGGAATTGATAATATGAATAAAGATTTTTCAGTAATGTATGAATATTTGAACAGAATATGTGAAAAACTTGATTCAGATGAGTTGAGAAAAGATTTCAGAAAATGCTACCTTAATACACTTGAAACAACCGTTAAATATGATGAAGACGGCAATGTGTTTATTATTACCGGTGACATTGAGGCAATGTGGCTTCGAGACAGCAGTGTTCAGGTAAGCCACTATGTCAGATTAGCCGGTAAAGATGAAGGTTGCAGAAAACTTGTCAGAAGCCTTTTAAAAAGACAGTTTGAATACATAAACACAGACCCTTATGCGAATGCTTTTAATGAGAAAGCAAACGGTAACGGGCACAAGGATGAAACCGAAACAAAAGCGATAGTTTTTGAGAGAAAATATGAAATTGATTCTCTGATATATCCCCTTTGGCTTTTAAATAATTATTATTTTTATTCAAAAGACAATTCCGTGTTTGACAAATTGTTTTTTAAAACACTTAAAACAATTACAGAAACTCTGATTGTCGAACAGGATTATAAAAATAAATCACAGTATTATTTCAGAAGACCGGATGATGAAAAAGACAGCCTGTTAAATAACGGATACGGAGCAGATTATAAATACACGGGAATGGTTCGCTCGGCTTTCAGGCCAAGTGATGACAGATGTGAATATCCGTTCCTTGTTCCCGCCAATATGTTTGTTGTTGCTGTTTTCAAGGAATTAACAGCCAATCTTAACAACCTGAAAATTGAAAATCCTTATAACTCTGAAATTACCGATTTATGCATTAGAATTAAAGACGGAATAGAAAAATATGCAATAATAAATCATAAAGATTTCGGAAAAATATATGCTTATGAGGTTGACGGGCTCGGCAATGCTCTGTTGATGGACGATGCAAATGTTCCGAGTCTCTTATCGCTGCCGTATCTCGGTTGGTGCGAAAAAGATGATCCGGTATATCTGAACACGAGACGCTTTATTTTAAGTAAGTCAAATCCATTTTATTTTGAAGGAAACGCAGCTAAAGGCATCGGCAGCCCGCACACTCCTGATAACTACATCTGGCACATATCATTAATTATTGAAGCTTTGACAACCGATGATGAAAATGAAAAAAAGCGTATTTTTAAAACACTTCGCGAAACCACAGCGGGCACAGGGTTTATGCATGAAGGTTTTGATTGCAACAATCCGGATAATTTCACCCGTTCCTGGTTTGCCTGGGCAAACACACTTTTTGCTGTTTTTATTATCGACTGTATTATTTAACAAAAACAGGACTTGCCATACAAGTCCTGTTTAAAACTTATTTTTCATCTGAAAGAAGTTTTACAAGAACAGCTTTCTGAGCGTGAAGCCTGTTTTCGGCCTCATCAAAAATCTCAACAGCGTGTTCTTCAAAAACTTTTGATGTTATTTCCTCTTCTCGGTGAGCAGGCAGGCAATGCATAACCATTGCGTCTGATTTTGCAACAGCCATAACGGAATCATTAATCTGATATCCGCTGAAAGCCTTGCGCCTGACGGCTGCTTCCCCTTCCTGACCCATTGATGCCCATACATCTGTATATAAAACATCCGCGTCTTTCGCGGCTTCGAGAATATCTGATGTGCAGACAAAGTTGCCGTTTTCAGCAGCCCATTTCATTATTTCAGTGTCCGGTCTGTAATTATCCGGGCAACCGATTGAAACACTCATTCCCATTTTTATTCCGCCGACGATAAGTGAGTTTGCCATATTGTTTCCGTCACCGATATAACAGAGTTTTTTGCCCTCAATAACTTTTTTATGTTCGCGAATTGTCATTAAATCGGCAAGAACCTGACAGGGATGGCAATAATCCGTTAAACCGTTAATTATGGGAATTGAGCCGTATTTTGCAAGTGTCTCAACCTCTTCCTGACTGTATGTTCTGATCATTATACCGTCAAGATACCGTGACATTACCCTTGCGGTATCTTCAACAGGCTCACCTCTTCCGATCTGAAGATCATTTGAGCTGAGAAACAGCGCGGAACCTCCGAGATCATACATACCGACCTCAAAAGAAACTCTTGTTCGCGTAGATGATTTCTGAAAAATCATACCGAGAGTTTTGCCTTTTAAATGATGGTGTTCAATGCCGTTCTTTTTTTCGTATTTAAGTTGGTCTGCAAGATTTAAAAGTTGAGTTATCTCTTCAGATGAAATATCGGCAAGCTTTAATAAATGCTGCATTTTCAAATCCTCCTGATTTCAAGCAAAATTCAAAATTCTGCATAATTATACATTTGTATTTCAAAAATGTCAATATCAATTTGAGGTTTGATAATTATGAAAAAAACATTTATATTAATATTAACTGTTTTATCGGTTCTTCTTTTTTTTACCGCATGTGAAAAAAAACAGGAAGCAGACAAAATCGTTGCAACAGAGACTTACAGTCAAATTGAAGGAACAACAATCAACAATATTCCGAACAACACTTTCCCCGATGAAATGCTTATATTCAAAGCGGAAAATCTGGTTTTAATCGATACATCCGATTATGAAACAGAATTTGACCGTGACGGATATAAAACCGATATTTATAAATCTGAAAACGGTGATTTTATTGAAAATGTAAATTACGATGAAAACGGTAACATTATCGATTACTCAAAAACCGTGTATGACAGTAAAGGAAGAATTGACTGTATTTATGTGTTCAAAACAGACAAATCGTTTAATTACGCCTGTAAACGGGTATATGACTCTTTGGGCAGGTTTTACAGATATTACTATTATGATTCCGATTGCCGGCTGATTTGCTATCAAGTTGTAAGCTATGACGCCTACGGTAACGAGCTTTCGGTTGAACTGTTTGACACTAAAGGCAATTCTTTGCAGGATTTTCCTGATGTTTTTGACTGAATTGTAAATAAAATGTAATAAAAAATATTAATAATTGATTTTTGTTGTATTGTATGTTAGAATAAGCACAATTTATTAAGTCTTTTCAGGAGGAAAAGTCAATGAAAAAAATAATCGCACTTATTCTTTGTCTGTCAACTGTATTTGTTTTCTTCGGTTGCGGTAAAAAGACAAAATCTATTGTCTCAAAAGATTTCAGCAATATCTCTGTTGAAGCACCTACATTGAATGAAGAGCTTGAGGTTAAAGAGTTCAAATCAAACGACGGCAGCAAATCCGTTAATTATTATAATGACAGCAATTCATCACAGATAGACACGATTGTTAATTATGACAACAAAGGCAATGTTGAAACTTACAGATTTTTCACTTATGATGAAAACGGAAAAAGCCTTTCTGTAAGAGATTTTGACGCAGAAAACAATCTTGTTTCGGCACAGGCTTATGACTATGACGATAACGGCGTAAGACAGCATATTTATTATTACAACGCCGACGGATCACTTAAATATTATGAAGAAGATATTTATGACAGTCAGGGCAATCTTATTGCCGCCCCGCTTATTGATGCTGAGGGTAACACTTTAGCGTCCGGTGAAAGAACAACCGCTGCGGCTACAACAACATCTAAAAGTGATGCAAAGGATGAAAAAACCGATAAAAAAACAGAGAAGCCGAGTGCAGACATCACTGAAAATGCCGAAACAAAGTCAACTACCGAAAAAGCTTCATAATTATGACAGGATTAAATGTTTATTATTATGTAAAAGAAGGTAAAATGAAGCCATTTACCGAGGCATTAAAAAACAATAAAATTGCAGAACTTTGCCGAAACGAAAACGGCTGCCTTCAATA
>ONON01000199.1 GCA_900319455.1 uncultured Eubacteriales bacterium | reverse complement strand
TGCCGAAAGCTCAACAGCCGCTTTCTCGGTTGCCGTTTCACCTGTTATTGTTATTGTGTTTGGCAGTGTTCGGGTGATAACCGTGCCGGTAAGGTATGGCAACTTTGTTTCCATAACCTCAGCGGCTTTTTCAAAATCGGCAAAAATGAGGTTGTCGCCGACTTTTATGGGGCAGGCGTCGTAAAGCTCTGCGTTTGTGTAGGGCATGTGCCCTCTGAGATGTATTGTTTTGACCCTGAAAACCCCGAAAATCACTATGGGAGCCGCGACAAGAGCAAAAACAATCATAAACCCGAAAGCTACAATGAGCTTGCGGATTCTTTTTCTGCGCCTTATTTTCTTTTTACGCGAGAGCCGTTCCTCATTTACCGAACGGCTGTATTCTTCATTTTGCATTGTTTATGCGGTTCCTCTGTTAATCTGTATTATTTTACCGTATCGCAAAGCACCGAGTATATACGCTCGGAAGCGTCCGTTACCGCCATTGCCTTTGCATTTTCGCCTGTTTGCTCAAGCTTCGCGCGGTCGGATAACAGCCTGTTTACGGTTTCTGTCAATATTTCCGGCGTGAGGTTCTTTTCCTCAATTATCACCGCCGCTCCTTTGTTCACAAGAGCCATAGCGTTGTGATACTGGTGATTCTCGGCAACATAAGGTGACGGAATGAGAATTGAGGGTTTGCCCAAAGCCTGAATTTCGCTTAAACTGCTCGCTCCCGCACGGCAGATTACAAGATCGGCCGCGGGAAGGCATTTGGGAATATCAATATACTCTGTAATTGTAATGTGTTTGTTTGAGGCAAGGTCAACACCGTCTGCCGCCAGTTTTTCGGCAAATCCGGCTCCCCCCTTGCCCGTGGCGTGCATAAAGTAACACCGTGCCGCCTTGTAATTCGCCTTTATCATACCGTAAACGGCTTCATTTACCGGCCTTGCGCCCAAACTGCCGCCCATTGAAAGCACAAGCGGTCTTTCATCAAGACCGAGAGCGCGGCGGCTCTCCTCGCGCGATGTTTTAAGTAAATCGCCTCTTATGGGTAAGCCCGTTACAACGGGCGGATTTTTCGGTTCAAGATATTTTTCGGCGTCGCCGACTGTGAGCATAACGCTGTCAACAACCTTTGCGAGCGCTTTGTTTGTAACGCCGGGAAAAGCGTTCTGCTCGTGGATAGCGGTAGGTACTCCGAGTTTTGCCGCCATACGCAAAACGGGGCCGCTCACATAACCGCCGAATCCGACAACAAGGTCGGGCTTGAAATCTTTTATTATTTTTTTTGCCTGACCGCTCGAGCGCAGAAGATAAACAAGAGTTTTTATATTGTGAAGAATCGCGGGCGGAGTAAAGCTTCTGCGAAAGCCGCTTATTGTGATGTTGCGCAGTTCAAAACCCGCCTGAGGCACCAAGGTTGCCTCCATTTTCTTTTTTGTGCCTACAAAAACTATCTGAGCGTTTTCGCAGTTGTCGCGGATATAACCCGCCACCGCAAGCGCCGGATTGATATGGCCGCCGGTGCCGCCGGCAGCTATAAGTATTTTTTTGCCGTCAAGACTGCTCATTTATTACAATCTCCTTTGCCGGTTTTTTCTCAATGCTTCTTGAAACGGAAAGAATCATACCCATTTCGGTCAGGAGCATAAGCATTGCGCTGCCGCCGTAGCTGAAAAACGGCAGGCTTATGCCCGTGTTCGGCACTGTTCCCGTCACCACCGCCATATTCAGCCCCGCCTCAAGACCTATCTGAAAGCTTATTCCGAGAGTCAGCAGAGCGGCAAAACGGCTTTTGCATCTGAGAGCTATATGAATGCCTCTGAGAACGAGAAGCACAAAAAGAATCATTATTATTAAGGCTCTGATAAAGCCGAGTTCTTCACAAACAATGGCATAAATAAAGTCATTTTGCGGTTCGGGCAGATAAAGGTGCTTCTGGTTGGATTTACCGAAACCCATACCGAACGCTCCGCCGGAGCCTATAGCGTAAAGGGATTGAAGAATCTGCCAGCCCTCAGTCTGAACCTCTTTGTCTGTCAGCTCCTCGTTTTTCAGAAGCTTCTGCCAAACTTCTATTCTCTCACCCATATAATCCTTTAAATAACCCGAAGCCGCCGCGTAAATCCCAAAAACAACAATCGCGGCAAAACCTATGGCGAAAATCTGCATTTTCGACCCGCCGAGAAATATCATAATAACGCCTATCGCGAGAACCAGTATTGTGCCCGACAGGTGATTTTCGGCATAAACAAGACCGGCGACAACGGCAATTACGCCGAGGTGGGGAACGGTTGCCCACCAGTTTGACTCAACGAGTCTGCGCCTTTTATCCATACTCCACGCGCAATACATAATTATTGCGATTTTAGCGAATTCAGAGGGCTGAAAGGTGCCGAAAAGCGGAACTTCTATCCAGCGTTTGAAATCCTCTTTACCGGGTATGATTTTCGGGTTTATAAGCACATATATAAGAATTGCGACCGCCGCAATAAGAGCGAGAAACGCGGCGTCTTCAAAAACATCAAAGCGAATGCGTGAAACAATAAACATCACAACAAGGCTTACCGCCGTGTATATGAGCTGCCTTTTGAAATAGAAGTAAGGGTCATCCCTTTCATACCATGAATAAACATAACTTGCCGAGAACATCATAACGATGCCCACGGTGAGTATTATCATAAGCAGAGCAAGAAAAACCCCGTCAAAACCGCCCTGCGCGATGTAGGCTTTAAGGCTGCCTCTCCTGCGGAAAATTCTGAAACGTTTATCTCTTATTTCTTTGGCCGTCAACGGAGTTCACCTCCCTGTGATAATTACCGAATTCAGACGGCGAAGCCGCCGTATTTCATAAGAACAAAAGCAAGCGCGCCGCCTGCGGCGTTTATCAATGAGAAAACTGCAACAATCTTTTTTTCGCTCCATCCGCTGAGCTCAAAATGATGATGAATAGGCGCCATTTTAAAGATACGCTTGCCGTGGGTTATTTTAAAATAACCTATCTGAATAACATCGGAAGCGCCCTCTATAACATATATAAGACCTGTGAGAACAAGAATCAGAGGGCAGTCAATCGCGTAGGCAAGGGCTATTACCATACCGCCGAGAAACAGTGAGCCCGTGTCGCCCATAAACACTTTTGCCGGGTTTTTGTTCCAGACAAGGAAGCCGATACAAGCACCGCCGAGAGCAGCCGAAAGCATTGTAAAGCCGAAAAGGCCCCGAAGAGCGGCTATCGCCGCCATAGCTATTGTGAATGTAAGCGTAACGCTTGTGCAAAGGCCGTCTATTCCGTCTGTGAAATTAACCGCGTTTATGGCGCCGTACATTATGATTATGCCGATAATCCACCACAAAAAGCCGAAATCAACACTGCCGGCGAACGGGATAAACATTGCGGTGTCGTGATTTCTGCACAGCCAGATACTCAGAAGGTACGCAACGCACACAAGCACCTGAGCCGCTGTTTTCTGCTTGATTGTCAGCCCCAGATTGCGTTTTTTTACCACTTTGATGTAATCATCAACAAAGCCGATAAAGCCGAAAGACAGCGCCATAATAAGCCCTGCCCAGAATTTTGCTTTAAGCTCGGATATGTTGAATTCACCGCCTGCCCTGATAATCGAGCCGCCGAGAATCTTATCGGTGGTAAGTGTGACGGCAACGGCGAGAACGGTGCCTGCTATAAACATAATGCCGCCCATTGTAGGCGTGCCTTGCTTTTTTTTATGCCACGACGGGCCGTCTTCGGTAAGAATAGTCTGCCCGAATTTAAGCTTATGCAGCCAGGGTATTACGGCAAAGCCGAGCACTGCCGTTATCAACGCGCCCGCGAGCGCTGCCGTTATTACAGCCAAAACCGTGTTCAATTCAACTCATCCTCTCAAGAAAATCATAAAGCGACTGAATAATATCCTCAAGTTTCATAGCGCGGCTCGCCTTGAATAAAAGCGCGTCGCCGTCTTTTACCGTATTAATAAGGTATTTCGCCGCGTCTTCTTTGTTTTTAAAATGCAAAACTTCCTTAATGCCGCCTTTTCTGCCCTCATCCGCGATAAACTCAGCTTCATCACCGCAGCACACAAGAATGTCAACATCGCTGTTTGAAGCCGCAACGCCTACCTCGCGGTGTGCTTGCTCGCTCATTGAGCCGAGTTCTTTCATATCGCCGAGTACGGCAATTCTTCTTTTCGCGTCAAGGCCGCGAAGAACCTCAAGCGCCGCGCGCTGTGAATCGGGGCTCGCGTTATAACAATCCTCAATAACGGTTATGCCGCCTTTGCGTACAATTCTTTGACGCATACCCGACGGAACATAGCCTGAAAGCGCTTTTGCGGCGTCGGTGGCCTCAATGCCGAGCACAATGCCGGCGCTTATCGCGGCAAGCGCGTCATAAATGCTGTGCTTACCTGACATAGGCAGAGTAACTCTCTGCGTGCCCCCGGCAAATTCGGCGGTAAAGCTTGTTTCATCACTGCCGAGCTCAATGTCAAGTGCTTTTGTGTTGCACACGGGGCTGTCAATGCCGAAATAGATAATCGGATGCGTCATATCCTGATAAGCCGAAAGCAGGTCGTCATCTCCATTGAGAATAAGATTTGCGTTGGGCTTCATACTCTCAATTATTTCAAGTTTCGCTTTAAGTATATTTTCACGCGAACCGAGATTTTCAATATGAGAAACGCCGATGTTTGTAATAATCGCTATTGAAGGTTTAACTGCCGCCGTGATGCGTGAAATTTCGCCGAAATTGCTCATACCCATTTCAATTACAGCCGCTTCATAGCTGCTGTCAAGGCGGAAAAGGGTAAGCGGCACGCCTATTTCATTGTTCAGGTTACCCTCATTTTTCAGCGTTTT
>ONON01000201.1 GCA_900319455.1 uncultured Eubacteriales bacterium | reverse complement strand
TTATCAAATACAATTTCCGTATAAGGAGTTTTCAGATTAATTCCGTCATATTCAAAAGCTGATTTATTATCTTTTGTATTTTCACATAAGGTAATTGTTTTGCTGCCGAAGCCGGGTATATTCAGTTTTGAAACAGCAAGAAGGCTTCTGCCGCATAAATCAATATATTTTTGTGACGGATAATTCTCCGCAAAACCATGAGCTTCAATAAACGCTGTATCATTTCTTTCAAATGAAAGAGTATTGAAAAGAGTTATGCTTTCATTTTTTTCTGTAAGTGATTGAGCGTAATCAAGTGCCGCTTTGTTATAGTTGCTGAGTATCTCATCCATTTCTTTATGGAACACATCGTACACCGGAGTTATGCTTGTGCCGGGCAGAATATCATGAAACTGATTTTTCAACAGGGTTTTAAGCCATTTATCACTTTCGGTATTACGCTTTGCTCCCGAAAGAACATTAAAATATTCCATATTGTGAAGGGCAAATTCAGCTTTTCTGTTTTTGCGTTTAACTTCATGCAATTGAGTCAGAGTTCCGCGGTGAAGTTCAAGGTAAAGCTCATCCCTGTATATAGGCAGATTTTCTTTACTCTGTTCAAGCTCATTCATAAATGCGCTCACCGACATTGACTCGATTTCCGGCATACCCTGCATATTTGAAGAGCGCAACGATGTTTCCACCATTGCAGCCGTCGGTCCACCGCCTCCGTCACCGAATCCGTATGCGATAAGACGCATATCTGTAGAATCTTTATATGAAATTCCGCCCGCCACACTTGAACAGTCGTGAACATCGGGCCAGCAGTGAATACGCATAAAATGAGTTAACACCTCACTGCCGTCAATTCCTTTCCAAATAAAACTCTCATAAGGAAATCTGTTGATCTCATTCCAGCCGATTTTGGTAGTGCAAAAGTATTTAACTTCACTGCCTTGCATAATCTGAGGAATGTTCGCGTTATAACCGAATGTATCCGGAAGCCAGAATGTATCCGCCGTATAATTAAAGTTTTCGCGTGTAAACTGCTGACCTTTCAGAAACTGCCTTACCATAAGCTCACCGGATGTTATATTGCAGTCACACTCAACATAAACGCCTCCGTTGGGCTCATATCTTCCCTCGGCAACGCGTTTTTGCATATCCTTAAAAATAGTGGGATAGTATTCTTTCATCCACTCGCTGTGTAACGCGGATGACTGCATAAATCTGTATGACGGATAAATATCCATAAGATTTAAAGCGTTAGAATATGTTCTTGCGCATTTTCTTATAGTTTCATTCACAGGCCAAAGCCAGGCTGTATCCATATGTGAGTGGCCTGTAATACCGATTTTGCCGAAAACGCGCGAATTGCCGCCTGTAAAAAACGGGCGCGAAATTTCAAGAGCCTGCTTTATGCCGTTCTCAAACTCATCTTTTTCAGCGTGTTTGGGATAAAGCATGAGCACTTCATTGATTTTTTCAAGTGCGTTGCGCGCCTTCCATTTAATAAAGTTTGATTCCGGTAAAGTTCTGGCGGCACCGAGAAGTTCACGAATATCAAAAACAAGAGTGAAAATATCATCATTTCTTGTACAGATATAAATTCCGTCATAGGTGTGGGAATAATCACCCTTGGGAATATCGGGGTATTCATAATTGTCAAAAGGACCGGTGTCAACATCAAAATGACCGGCATAACATTCAACGGCAATTTCAACATTTTCGCCCGCCTTCATTGAGCCTATGAATTGACTCATATGATTGCCGCCGATAAACTCCTTGTTTTTTGAATTAAAAATGCCTTTGGGTACACCGTTTACAAAAAGCAGCTGTTCTCTGCCACCGCATTCTGAAACAACATACAGTGGTTTTTTCTCAAGTTCAACGGGAACCGTGAATGAACCTTTTATCCAAATATTGACCCATTCACCTCCCCATTTTGTTCCCTTTTCTATAGGTTTAAAACCGTTTTCAGGCACGGTTCTTAAATGCTCTGTTGTCTGAAAAGCACAAACATCTTTAAGTTCAACGGCGTTTTCATAAATCATTTTTTGATAAACCGAAAGCGATTTTTCGATTCTTTCAAACATTCTGTCTTTAAATTTTTCGTTAAACATATTTCACCCCGATTTAATTATTTATAAATATTATATATAAATGAATTTGATTTGTCTATTGTTTATTGCTGTTTTTAAAAAAGAAAACCGGATGACAAACTGCCATCCGGATAAAAAACATATAATCAACCCGCACTGCTTTTGGGCGTAACCTTTGGCGGAAGTGATGATTTTTTTCTGCCGGGATTTCTTTCAATCACCGGTTCTTCACCGTCAAGAACGCATTTGCCTGTAATGCAGACACGCTCTATTGTCGGATCTGAAGGAACATCATACATTATATTGAGCAAAACACCTTCCATAATCGAGCGTAATCCTCTTGCGCCGGTTTTTTCATCAAGTGTTTTTTCTGCAATGGCAGCAAGTGCCGATTCATCAAAGTCAAGCTCAACATCATCAGCGTTAAAAAGAGCCTGATACTGCTTTACAAGCGCGTTTCTCGGTTCCGTCATTATACGAATAAGCGCATCTTTGTCGAGTTCTGACAAAGTGGTAATAACGGGAAGTCTGCCGACAAGTTCAGGTATGATACCGAATTTAACAAGATCCTGATGAATGGTTTTTGAAATGAGATTGTCTTTCTGAACATCGGCTTTTGTTCGGATTATTGTCTCAAAACCAAGTGCCGAACCGCCGATTCTCTTTTCAATAATCTTTTCAATACCGTCAAACGCGCCGCCGCAAATAAAAAGAATATTAGATGTGTTAACCTGAATAAACTCCTGTTGCGGATGTTTTCTGCCGCCCTGAGGCGGAACATTCGCAACAGTACCTTCAATGATTTTAAGCAAAGCCTGCTGAACACCTTCACCGCTGACATCCCTTGTTATTGAGGGATTTTCGCTTTTTCGTGCTATTTTGTCAATTTCATCAACATAAATAATGCCCCGCTCAGCACGCTCAATGTCATAATCCGCCGCCTGTATAAGACGAAGAAGAATATTCTCAACATCTTCGCCGACATAGCCTGCCTCAGTCAATGTAGTGGCATCCGCTATGGCAAACGGAACATCAAGTATTCTTGCAAGAGTCTGAGCAAGCATTGTTTTGCCAACACCTGTGGGACCGAGAAGCAAAATGTTGCTTTTCTGCACTTCAACATCGCCGACATTTATCATCCCGATGCGCTTATAATGGTTATAAACTGCAACACTCAATGCAGTTTTCGCCGCGTCTTGCCCGATTACATACTCATCAAGCTGCTCCTTAATTTCTTTTGGCTTAGGAAGCGCGACAGCCGACTTTGCGCTGCTTTTATGTGACCTTCTCGGTTCTTCATCAAGAATGGATTGACAAAGCTCTATGCATTCATTACAGATATATACACCCGGTCCGGCAATAAGTTTTTCGACCTGATCCTGTGTTTTATGGCAAAAAGAACAGGAAACTCTGTCTCTTTTCTCATCGTCTCTCGCCATCTTCTTCCTCCTGTGGTTTTATCTTGAAGTGATGACCTTATCTACAAGGCCGTACTCAAAGGCCTCCTGAGCCGACAGGAAATTGTCGCGTTCGGTGTCTCTGTTAATTTCCTCAATGCTTTTGCCGGTGTTTTCGGCAAGAATCCGGTTAAGTTTTTCTCTTGTGCGGCGAATGTGCTCCGCGGCAATCTGAATCTCAGTAGCCTGACCCTGTGCGCCGCCGAGCGGCTGATGAATCATAATCTCGCTGTTCGGCAAAGCATATCTTTTGCCTTTCGCCCCCGATGAGAGAAGAAACGCGCCCATTGAAGCGGCCATACCGATACAAATTGTAGAAACATCACATTTAATGTAATTCATTGTATCATAAATAGCCATACCGGCTGTTACTGAGCCACCGGGGCTGTTGATATAAAGACTGATATCTTTATCGGGATCCTGCCCTTCAAGGAACAATAACTGTGCGACCACAAGGCTGGCTGTTGTATCATTGACCTCATCGGAAAGAACAATTATTCTGTCGCTTAACAGTCTTGAGAAAATATCATAAGAGCGCTCACCGCGATTTGTTTGTTCAACAACGTATGGAACAAGTGCCATAACAACATCCTTTCATGTTTAAAACAATTAAATTACTCTGCGTTTTCCTCTTTTTCTTCAGATTCTTTTTCTTCTTTAGCTGCAGTTTTTTTTGCGGGAGCTTTCTTCTTGGGAGCGGGTTTTTTAGCTTTAGCGTTATCAATAACGAAATTGACCGCTTTTTCTTTCTTGATCTGATCTTCTATAGAATCCGAAGGAATAATATTTTTGATTTTTTCAACCTCAAGCTGATACATTTCAGCCATTTTCGCGTATTCGGCATCAACTGCCTCAGCGTCAGCTTCAATACCTTCAAGCTTAATGATAGCTTCAATCGCAAGATCAAGTTTAACCTGATCAACCGACTGTTCTTTCATTCTTGCTTCAAAATCTTCTTTTTTCATACCCATATACATAAGATATGTGTCAAGATCTATACCCTGTTGAGAAACCCTGTTTGCAAAATTATCAATGTTTTCTTTCGCTTTGTTGTCAAACATACACTCGGGAATTTCCGCTTCTACATTAGCGGCAAGCTGAGAAAGAACAGAATCCTCAAAAGCCTTGTTTGCCTCATCGGTTTTTCTGGTGCGAATTTCATCTTCAACACCTTTTCTGAGTTCTTCAACTGTGTCATATTCACCTAAGTCTTTGGCAAATTCATCATCGATTTCAGGAAGCTCTTTGAATTTAATTGCATTTAATTTTATTTTGAAAACAGCATCCTTGCCGGCGAGATCTTCATGATACTCATCAGGAAATTTAACATTAATATCAAATTTCTCGCCTATTGAGTGACCGATAATCTGCTCTTCAAAGCCCGGAATGAACTGACCCGAACCGATTGTAAGATCAAAACCTTCCGCCTTGCCGCCTTCAAAGGCAACACCGTCGGAAAAACCTTCATAATCTATATTTGCAATATCTCCG
>ONON01000202.1 GCA_900319455.1 uncultured Eubacteriales bacterium | reverse complement strand
CTGTAAACATTAAATATTCTTACTGACATTAAAATATTCTTACTGATATTCTCATTCTGCCTTTTTTTGTGGTTAAAACTTTGCCGCAAAAAATGAATCTGCCCTTGCCGCGCACCGAAACAAGGTCATTTTCGTTTAATGATTGTGATGCGTTCAAACAGTTTGCGCTGTTGATAAAAACAAGTTTTTGCTCAAACAGCTTCTGACTTTCGCTTCTGGAAAGTTTATAAACTGCGGCAATAACAGCGTCACAGCGAAGGCTTGCGGTAACCGTTTCGCTCTCATCCGGAAGTTTAACGCTTTCAACGGGAGGTTTATCAACAACAGCGCAGCTCACGCTCGTGTGTCTGACAGAAACACAGTTCTCAACAATATACGGTGTTATTGTCTCAAGGCAGAAAAGGTACCCGGTGTTTTCAAAAACAATAATGTCTCCGAGTGCTTCTCTTTTTATTCCCAAAGCCATAAGTGAGCCGAGAAAATCTCTGTGGGTCAGAGCGTCGGCGAATTTCTGCCGTAACGGTTCAATTTTGACACAATATACAGGCGGAGTGTCGGCGTATCCGCAGATTTCTTCACTGCCGAAACAGGCGATTTTGCGTTCCGCGTTTTCATATCCGCCCCAAAATGAGTAACCGTTTTTCGGTACGGATTTAACAAGAATATCCTGTTGCGCGAGTGTCAGAAAATCCGTGTATGTATAATAGCCGTTATTGTATGACCTGTTATACAGTTCTTCAAATCTCTTTTTTAACTGTAATTCCTCATCCATTTTTTGCTTCAATTTCTTCAATACTGATTTTTGTTGTTTTGCCTTTTTCGGCTTTGCGGCATTCTTTTCCGAGTCTGAAAATATGAACATCATTTTTCAGGTCATCGGAAATAACTCTTCTGAATACCGCGCCCGGGAGTTCCTCCTTAATTCTTCGGACTTTTTCCTCCCTTATGCAGTTTTTACCGATTATTTTACCGTTTCTGATGTCGGCTTTTGTGGCAATAACCTTTTCAACCCCATATTTTTCACAGATGGGTTTTATAAGGTATTCGGGGGATGCGGAGCAAACAAGGGTGGGAAAACCGCGGTTTCCCTTTTCAAAAATCGGATAAATGTTTTTACTCTGACTTTTCCAGAATTTTTCAACAAGTTTTTCGCCGTTTGCAAAACGCAGGAACACAAAACATTTACCTTTGAATTTGTCTCCCGCCCCAAGCGCGTATAGAGTTATGCAGATTGTTTGATAGGGAATCAGAAACCACAGCGCAGGGTGAGTGAGCATTGAGTAAAACAGAAAAACCGTTTCGGAATCGTATGGATATACCGTTTTATCAAAGTCATAAATGTCATATTCCATTAAATAACAATCCTTGATTTTCCGCCGTTAAGTCTGACATCGGTGGCTTTTCCGTTGTATATAACCTCAAATGTGCCTTTGCCTTCCAATTCGCATTTTGTCAGCCTGCCGTTGCTCCATTCAATGTCAACAATAACATTCCCTTTTGCGAGCAGACCCTTAACGCTGCCGTTCTTCCAGGCGGAGGGCAGAGCGGGAAGAATGAATATTTTACCGTCTTTTGACTGCATAAGCATTTCCGCCACTCCGCTAACAAAGCCGAAATTGCCGTCAATCTGGAACGGAGGATGGGCGTCAAACAGGTTTTCATAAGTTCCTCCGCCGTTCGTGTAGTTGAAGCCTATGCTTTTTACCGGGCGAAGCTGCATATTGATGAGCTTGAGCGCGTGGTCGCCGTCACGCAGTCTTGCCCAAAAATTTATTTTCCATCCGAGAGACCAGCCTGTACCGTTGTCTCCTCTGAGGGCAAGCGTCTTTTGGCATGCCTGTATAAGTTCGGGGGTGTCTTCGGGGGTGATAAGGTTAGCCGGATGCAAAGCGTAAAGGTGAGAAACATGGCGGTGATGCGGCTCGCTTTCAGGTCTTTCGGCGTCCCACTCAAGAAGCTGACCCTTTTTGCCTGTCATAAACGGCAGCATATTATCAAGAGCGTTCGAAAGTGACGAGGCGAATTTCTCATCTGTTTTCAGGATTTTGCTCGCCTTAACGCAAGAGATGAACAAATCCTTGATTATTGACATAAGCATTGTTGATGTTTTGCCGATCGCGGCGTCTTTTCCCTCATAAACAAAGCTGTTTTCGGGCGATGTTCCCGCGGGATATATCAGCTTGCCCTCACCGTTGTCGCAAAGCTGTGAGAGGTAGAACTCCGCTGCCTTTTTCATAAGCGGATAAGCGGTGTCTCTGAGAAACTCAATGTCGTTTGTGTACTCATACTGCTCAAAAAGGTGCCTGCAAAGCCAACCCGATGAGCCGGGCCAGAAACTCCATGTTGAGCATCCGGGAACTGGAGTCGCCATTCTCCATATATCAACATTGTGGTGGCTTACAAAGCCGGGCGCGCGGTACCATTTTTCGGCAACCTCGGCGCCTGTTACGGACAGTTCTTTAATAAACTCCGCAAGCGGCGCGTTGACCTCCGGCATACGGCACATAAGCACAGGCCAGTAGTTCATTTCGGTGTTGATATTCACCGTGTAATTGGAATGCCAGGGCGGGGTGAGCCTGTCGTTCCAGATTCCCTGAAGGGTTGAGGGCTGAGATCCCGGGCGTGAGGATGAAATTGCGAGATAACGCCCGTAATTGAACATAAGCGTAATGAGCGACAGATCGCTTTTGTCTGATTTGTATTTTTTCAGGCGAACATCGGCGGGCAGTTCGGAGTTGGCTCCTTTTCCGAGTTCAAGCTCAACTCTTCCGTAAAGTTCGGAATAATCTTTTTCGTGATTTTCTTTTACCGCGTCGTAACCCTTTATACCGTTAAGAATTGCCCCGCAGGCGTTTTTGTATTCTTTACCCTGCGTAAAAGGAGATTTGTCGGGCCCGTTAAAGCTTGTGACACAGGTGAAAAATATTGTCGCGCAACTCGCGTCGGTTATCTTTATACAGTTTTTCAGGCATACAACTTTGCCGTCGCTTTCTGCTTTAACTCCCGCGCGGAAAAGAATGCCGCGCTTTTCCGGCTCATCATAATAGCACTGACGGTCGGATTCGCCGTTTGAATTGTTTTCGGAAGGGCATTCACCGTCAAGCCAAAGTATGCCGTCCTGTGTGAATGATGAGGATTTAAGCTTTGATTTCAGCCTGATTTTAAATGAAAGCACGGGCTGTGATGAAGTTATTTTTACCGCAATAACTTTATCCGGGTAAGAGGCAATGTATTCTCTTTTAAAATCGGTTTTTCCGAGCTTGTACGAAACTCCGGCAACACCGTTCTCAAGGTCGAGAAACCTTTTGTATCCGCTGAGTCTGCCGTTGTTTATAAATTCAAATTCCATATCGCCCAGCGGCACATAAGCCTGGCTCCATGTGCCGTGAAATTTTGTTTCGCATATTTCCTGCGCCTCAAGAAGTCTGCCGTCGGCAACAAGTTTTCTCGCCTTTACAAGCGCGTCATACACTCCGTCAACATCCGATGTGTTTTTCGGGTATCCGGTCCATAATTCGTCGTGATTTAACGCAAGAACCTCTTTGTCGGTTCCGCCGTAAATCATCGCGCCGAGAGTGCCGTTGCCTATCGGCAGGCATTGGGTCCAGGCCTGTGCCTCTTTTTTATACCATATATAATTGCCGGTGTTCATATCATCTCTCCCGTTATTTTATTTACAATAAATATATCATATTCACTTTTATGTTTCAACAAAAAAATGGCGGAGAACCGCTTTTGTTCTCCGCCTGTTAAATTAATAGTTATATCCGAGCTCAACCGCGTTTATGTTAACGCCGAGCAAGTCCTGATGCTTTGCCGAAACAACCTTTGCCATAGCCTTGTCAATGTTGTCGTGCGGGATGTCATCGCAGTGCTTTATTATGTTGCCCATAATAATCATATTGGCAAGTGTGCGTATTCCGTTGTCGGAAGCCATTTTTGTTGCGGGGATGTAGAATACCTCAACATCGTCTCTTTGAACTTTGCGTTCAATAAGAGTGCTGTCAACATATATCTGACCGCCGGGAACAACCTCGTTCTCGAATTTGTCAAGCGAGGGGAGGTTCATGGCAACAAGAATATCCGGGTTGGTGATGATGGGCGAGCCTATCTGCGTGTCGCTTATAATTACGCTGCAATTACAGGTGCCGCCCCTCATTTCGGGGCCGTAGGAGGGGAGCCAGCTTACTTCTTTGCCTTCAATAAGGCCTTTGTAAGCAAGGAACTTTCCGCTGAACAGAATACCCTGACCGCCGAAACCGGCGAGAAGAATTGATTTTGTCATATTATTCACCCTCCCCGCTGTATCTGTCCTTATAAACGCCGAGCGGATAATAAGGAATCATATTTTCTTCAAGCCATTTAAGAGCCTTATCGGGGGTGAGACCCCAGTTGGTGGGGCAGGTGGAAAGAACTTCAATAAGTGAGAAGCCTTTGCCCTCAACCTGGTTTTTGAACGCGTGAAGAATGGCTTTCTTTGCGTTTTTAACATTTTTAACATTGTTTACGGCAACTCTCTCGAGGTATGAAGCTCCGTCAACATTCGAGAGCAGTTCACACACCTTTATGGGGTAGCCTACCGTCGCTACATCTCTGCCGTAAGGGGAGGTCTGCGTAATCTGGCCGGGCAGAGAGGTGGGTGCCATCTGGCCGCCTGTCATACCGTAAATGGCATTGTTGATGAAAATAACGGTGATATTTTCATTCCTTGCCGCGGCGTGAACAGTCTCACAGGTGCCGATTGAGGCAAGGTCGCCGTCGCCCTGATATGTGAATACAATATTATTCGGGTCGCTTCTTTTAACGCCGGTCGCAACCGCGGGAGCTCTGCCGTGAGCGGCTTCAATCATATCGCAGTTGAAATAATCATAAGCCATAACGGAGCAGCCTACAGGCGCAATGCCTATTGTTCTGCCTTCAATTCCGAGCTCGTCAATAGCCTCCGCTACAAGGCGGTGAACAATACCGTGTGTGCAGCCGGGGCAGTAGTGGAACGGAGCGTCCGTAAGAGCGTGAGGTTTGTCAAATACAACAGCCATTATTTGTCACCTCCGATTTTATCTGCTTCCACAATGGAGTCATAAACATTTTTAACGGTGGGAATCATTCCGCCCACACGGTTGCAAAGCATTACGGGCTTTGCGCAGCGTGTGGCAAGCTCAATGTCTTCAATCATCTGGCCCATTGAGAGCTCAACCGAAATAAACGCCTTGACCTTGCCGGCGGCCTCTTTAAGGGCGGCTTTCGGGAACGGCCAAAGGGTAATCGGCCTTATCATTCCGGCTTTAATGCCTGCTTTGCGTGCCTCGTCTATGGCGTTATGCGAAACTCTTGCGCCTATGCCGAAAGCAACAATGCAAACATCCGCGTCTTCCATACGGTATGTGTCGTAAAGCGCTTCTGTCTCTTCAATCTTTTTGTAACGCTCATAGCGCTTGAAATTTTCAACCTCAAGCTGTTCCGGCTTAAGGAAAAGCGAGTTGACAATATTGTGAGGCCTTTCCATTTTTGTGCCTGTTGTCGCCCAGGGCTTTTCATACTGAGTGATTTCACCCTGCTCAAGCAATACGGGTTCCATAGTCTGGCCCATTGTGCCGTCGGCGAGAATCATTGATGTCATTCTGTATTTGTCGGCAAGGTCGAATCCCTTGAATGTAAGGTTGACCATTTCCTGAACATTGCTCGGGGCAAGCACTATCATATGAAAGTCGCCGTGACCTGCGCCTCTTGTCGCGTGAAAATAATCTGACTGTGAGGGCTGAATACCGCCGAGGCCGGGACCGCCGCGCTGAACATTAACAACGAGTGCGGGAAGGTCACAGCCGGCGAGATATGAAAGACCTTCGCTTTTCAGTGAGATTCCGGGGCTTGAACTTGAGGTCATAACCCTCTTGCCCGTTGATGCAACGCCCAGCACCATATTGATTGCCGCTATTTCGCTTTCAGCCTGAAGAAAAGTGCCGCCGATTTTGGGCATTTTCTTTGACATATAAGCGGCAACCTCAGTCTGAGGCGTAATGGGGTAGCCGAAGTAGTGGCGGCAGCCTGCCATTATGGCGGCCTCCGCAAGAGCTTCGTTGCCCTTCATTAATACTTTTTCTGCCATTTCATTTTCCTCCGTTATTTCTCAACTTTGATTACGCAGTCGG
>ONON01000209.1 GCA_900319455.1 uncultured Eubacteriales bacterium | reverse complement strand
GTGACAAACATAAATAACATTTCATTTTATTCGGAAAAATGATTCTGTATTATTCTGCGTTGCATTTCATTTTGTTTTCAAAGTTGCACTTTAGAGAAATAGACACATAAAAAAAGCGCTTTTGTCCAGAAGACAAAAGCGCTTTTTTTAATGAAGTCGCCCTGCGGGACGAATAAAGAAATGAAAACGCTTTGCTAATGAAAAATGAAAATGAGGGATATCATCCCAAAGGCGACTTCGCTTCATTAGGCGAAGGCTCCTGCGCCGCCTTCATTAATGAGCAATGAAAGTGACTTCATCAGTGCGTCAGCCTGTCTTCATTTTATACTTACTTCAAATAAATGAACTTGATACCGATAAATATATGACAACAAAAATTATTCTGCTCGAATCGCTTTATCGGCGTTATCGGTTCCATGTCTTTTTGGCACCGGAAAATGCCTTCCACTCGGTGTTTGAAGGTGTGAAGTTGCGCTTTCTGCGCTTGCTTTTTTTAGAAAACTTGTTTATAATGCGTTTGGTTGCTTAAAATAAATATTTAATAAGACAAGTCTAACTCAGTTACAAGTCAGTTACGGCTTGATCAAACAAGAAAGGTGCACTTATGGCGATTTTTTTCAAAAGAATCATATCGTTTTTTCTGTCCTTTTTTATGATTTTGGGACTGTACAGCGGAGGGGTCGAGATGAAAAACGAAATACCTGTTCCCGAGTTAAATCTGTCTGCCGAGGATATAACAAACGGTTACACTGTAACGGTCCCGCTGAGTTCCGGAACAATGAGCTTCAACCGTATTTCATTTTCTTACGAGGCAACTTCGGCTGTTCGCGCTGTCATCTCATACAGGATGGACAGAGAAACAGCAGAGGAAGAATTGTTGCTGAGCTCGAAATCGCTCAGTACATCCATGCTGCTTAACGGTTACCTTGACCGCAAGACCGCATCGCGGCTTATCTCCGTGCGCTTTGAGCCTGTCATTAAAGGAGAAAACTGTGTTCTCAGCGTTTCAGATTTCACCTGCGGTCTGCAAAATGCGCCGAAGAATGACACTCTTTTTGTTGAGAACAATCATTACAAAGTAGGCGTCAACCTGAGGTGGGGCGGCGGTCTCTCATGGTTTGAAGATAAGGATAACGGCAATTACGAGAATCTTCTGAACAGTCATGACACCGGCCGTCTTGTGCAGCAGTCATATTACGGACCGTCGGAGATTGAAGGCTATAAAAACGGGATGTACGGCGACAGCGTGTGGGGCTACAATCCCGTGCAGGGCGGTGATATGTACGGTAACAACAGCAAACTTGTGGCCGTTGAAAAAACCGATGATGAAATCCGCGTTGTCTGCCGTCCTCTCGATTGGGCGCAGAACAATATGCTCACACAAACATATTACACAAGCGTGTATAAACTTACGGACAAAGGGCTGACCGTAAAAAATACGGTGGTGGACTTTCTTCAGACACCCTGGGCAGACAGAGAACAGGAACTTCCGGCGTTTTATACCGTCAGCGCGCTCGGCAATTTTTGGTTCTATGACGGCGATAAGCCCTGGACCGGCGATGAATTGCGCGTGGAGCGCAACCTGCCGTTCTGGGCAGGGAAACCCGCGTTTAAACTGAAGAACGGAAATAACGAAACATGGTGCGCGTGGACTGACGACAGCGGCTACGGTGTGGGGCTGTTTACACCGAAAGCAACTTCTTTGCTCGCGGGTCGTTACCTGTATGACGGTTCCGCCGACGCGGGATCCGACTCCACTAATTATGTGGCTCCGCTCGGCGTTTTCGGGCTGAAATTTGACGAGCCTTACAGCTATTTCTGCTACTTGACGGCGGGAAGTGTAGATGAGATAAGAAATACTTTCGGAAGTGGTGATAATCTGATGAGTGGTGTTTTCAGACGCGTTTTCCCCGATATGGGTGTGTGCGACCCGCATGTGCATATTTTTGAAGGCAAAGCCTATCTGTTTTCCAGCCACGATTACGGTCCGGGTCAACCAATCTTCCGCATGGATGACTGGCGCGTATTTTCTTCCGATGATCTCGTCAACTGGAAGCTTGAATTCACGCTTCACCCGGAGGATACCTTTCTCGGAACGGATCATGAATGCTACGCCACCGACGCGGCTGAACGAAACGGCAAATACTATCTTTATTTCTCCGATCAACAGCGGTGCACCGGCGTTGCGGTAAGTGAGAACGGTCCGGGCGGACCGTATGTTGACGCTCTCGGGAAACCGCTTCTTCCTCAGGGTCTTGTTGATACCGCCTGCTATGACCCGACGGTATTTATTGATGATGACGAGAACAAAACGCCTTATATTATGTTCGGATATACGGTTGTCGGCAAAAAGTATTATATCGCGCGGCTTAACGAGGATATGATTTCACTTGCGGAAGAACCGAAGGCGGTTGAAATCATTGACGGCTGGGAGAATGACGCGTGTTGGATTACAAAGTGGGGTGACACCTACTACCTCAATTCTCACGGCGGCGATTACGCGACAAGCAAGAGCATATACGGGCCTTATACATACCGCGGTAAAATCTGTGAGGACTGCTTTACCGACCACGGCACATTCTTCACATTCCATAACCAGACTTATTTTACCTACGGCGTTCCGGAAAACTACGGCAGCGGCGAGCCGCTTGATCGGTATTACAGAACGACGAAGTTTGTTTACGCTCATATGAAAGACAACGGCGATATAGGGACAGATGAATTTATTAAAAAAGCCGGGGTTGGTCAGTATGACGCAACTTGGGAGGCAATCAACGGCGAGTGGTTTTTTGACGCTGCCGACGGTATTGTCAAAAAGGAAAACGCGGACGGTTTTGAGCTACGAGGTATAAAGGACGGTTCTTATCTGTCATTCCCGAATATCAATAATATGCCGGCAAACGCTGTATTGAAACTCCGTGTCGCAAACGGAAACGAACAATCCTGCACGGTGGAAATACACAAAGACAGTCCCGACGGTGAGTTGCTCGGCAGCTGCGTCGTCGGAAACACGGGGGGCTTCGATAAATTTGAGCCTTTCACCGTTGCCCTGAGCAACACGGCGGGAACAAACGAAATTTGTTTTGTTTTCCGTACCGAAGCCGGCGAGGCGCTGCGATTTGAAGATTTCAGCTTTGCAACAGCCGGTTGATTATTTTCTTTAATACAATCTTAACACACAAAAAATCCTGTCGTTTGAGCGGCAGGATTTTTGTTTCGCGTTTTTTTATTTTGTGTTTTCAATATTTGATAGTAATTATTTGCCTGTTTGCCGGCACAAAGCGGTAATCGGGATGCTTCTCGCACTGTAATAAGCAATCGCACAGCGTAGCACCTTTTCTTACCGTAAGCTGTTTTACCTGCTTTCAGTGAGCTTTTCGGGTGAATTTCTGTTGCTCAGAACAGTCAGCAAAATCAGTACGGGGAAAACGATTGCGGCAAGCAGCCCAGCTTTAAGATTGTTGTTTGCCGCGCCGGAAACAAACCCGACAAGCGTAGGCCCCGCTGAGCAACCCACATCGCCGGCAAGCGCCATAAAAGCGAACATAGCCGTGCCGGCTCCTTTAATGCCCGCAGAAGCAAGGCTGAAGGTTCCGGGCCAGAACAGACCTACTGAAAATCCGCAAAGGGCGCAGCCGACAAAGCCGGCCGCGGGGTTTTTTGTGAGTGTGGCGGTAAGGTAAGATATAATGCACATAACAGAACAGATTGCCATTGCCTTTTTCAAAGGCAGTTTTTCACTGAATTTGCCGTAAAGGGCGCGTGATGTTCCCATAAGAACGGCAAACGCGCAAGGTCCGGCGAGGTCGCCCGCGGTTTTTGAAACTCCGAGTGCCGCTTCGGCAAAAGCGGATGCCCACTGGCTCATTGCCTGTTCGGAAGCTCCCGCGCAAACCATAAGAAGCATAAACATCCAGAAAAGCTTGTTTTTCACAAGATCTTTTACGGGCGCCGGCTCTTTGTTCTGCGTAATTGAGTAAATGGGAACCTTTGAAAAATAGAAAGCGTTGAAAACGGGAACAATCGCCCACAGCGCCGCCGCGATATACCAGTGCTTAATGCCGAAGACCTGAAAAAACAAGGTGGAAATTACCACCACTCCGACATGACCCCAGCAATAAAATGAATGCAGAAGGCTCATTGCCGCCTCTTTTTTCTGAGTCGGGCACGCTTCGACTATCGGGCTTATCATAACCTCTATAATTCCGCCGCCTATCGCGTAAATCACAACACTTATGAGTATGGCGGCGTAACTGTTTGCCAGTATTTGCGGCAAAAAAGCAAGCCCGACAAGACCGAGTGCCGAAAAGATATGCGCGGCAATAATGCACACTCTGTACCCGATGCGGTCAACCGCTTTCGCGGAAAGAAAATCAACGGCAAGCTGTACCGCGAAATTGATTGTGGTAATAAGAGCAATTCTGTCAAGGCTCAGCCCGAACTGTCGGGAGAATGTCAGAAACAGAAGGGGAGCGAAGTTGTTTATTATCGCCTGTGTTATGTAACCTAAATAACTTGCGTAAATTGTATGATTGTAATTGTCTTTTATTTTCATATTTATAACCTTATTATATTTCAGTGCCTGCATATTATACAACAATTGCTTTTTCAAAACAAGAGAATCTCTCTTCTGAAACAAAAAAATAAAAAAATTAACGAAAAACATTAAAAAATACTTGACAAATTTAAAATTGTTGCTACAATATGATTAACGATAAACATTAAATTTTTAATTTTTCGGAGGAAAAGTATGGAAAAAGGAAAAATCAGATCAATCAACACAATCAATGTAGCCGGTAAGGTCGGTCGCATAATATGCGTCTTTCTTGTTATAGCGGTGATAACCTGTATGGTTATTACCGGAATTCTTACTGCCGGCGTAATAAGGATATCCAATCAGGACATCACTGTCAGAGTCTCAAGGGAAATTGACATTGAATCGTCCGGCAATTTTCTTGATATGCTGAACTCGTTCATAAAAATCGACGGCGTTGACAATCTCAGCGATCTTGTTCCCGAAGACGGGCAGGTTATTACAGCGGGCAGAGAGGGCAAGGATATTACGATTGACGACAGCGATTTTTCTGAAATCAATGTTACAAGAAAAGGGAATGCTCTTACCGTAAACACGAAGGCACATGAAACGGTTTTCAGCGTTAAAAGAGTAATCGTAAACCTTGTTGTAACCTTTGTAATGCTCGGAACAGCCGCGTTTGCAATACACACGGTAAAGTGGCTTATGAAAGCGCTTGAAATATGCGAAACACCGTTTTGCGAAAATGTAATCAAGAAGATGACGCTTTTTGCAAACTCACTCATTCCCGTTATTATTATGAACACATTGTGCAACGCTGTGTGGAACTCTCTGGGCAAAGGCTCGGAATTGAATATTTCATTAAATATAGGCAGCGTTCTGCTGGTGGCAGTCGTATATCTTCTGATTGCTGTTTTCAGATACGGTGCGCAGCTTCAGCAGGAAGCTGATGAAACTCTTTGATAAAGGTGACGGATATGGGAAAAATAGTTCTTCGACTCGACAGAGTTATGGCGGACCGCAAAATGAGCCTCAACGAACTTTCCGAAAAGGTAGGAGTTGCCAATGTCAACCTCTCAAAACTCAAAAACGGTCATGTGAGCGCAATCAGATTTTCAACGCTCATTGCGCTGTGTGAGGCGCTCAACTGTCAGCCCGGCGATATAATGGAATACGAACCCTGATAAAACATAAAAGCAGTCGCTGTCAGGCGGCTGCTTTGTGCTGTAATTGGGATTACTGTTTAAGAGATTTCAGGTGCTTTTTTATCGCGTTGAAAGTTTTGTCACTGATATAGTGCTCTATTCGGCACGCGTCATCGGTCGCGGTCTGTTCATCGACCCCCAGGCACATAAAAATCTGTGTCAGGGTTGTGTGACGGTCATAAATCCGCTTTGCGAGTTTTTTACCCTCGGCGGTCATAATAATGCTTCCGCTGTCGTCAACCTCTACAAGCCCGCGTTTTTCGAGCAGGCTTATTCCGCGTGTAATTGAGGGCTTCGCGTAATTCAGGTACTTGCTGACATCGATTTTTCTAACATTATCAAGTTGCTTTGAAAGAATATAAATTGTTTCAAGGTACATTTCCGCGGATTCCGCATCTGCCATTTTTATCACCTCTTTATTATTTTTATATTATCATACAGTGAAAAAAATTTCAAGTTTTAACTTAAGGCGGTTGTTTTTTCTGAAAATACTCTTGACAAGTTAGCTAAAACTAACTATAATACAGTGTGGTTAGCAAGCACTAACACTTTTACGCAAACAGGCCGGTTGAACCGGCGGAATGGAGGGCGTTATGATACCGCTCGCGGTTCTCGGAGACGGCAACGAAGGCATAATCAAAAGAATTGCCGGCAAGCCGGAAGTTAAAAAACACCTTGAAAACCTCGGCTTTATTGTCGGAGACAGGGTTAATGTTATAACAGAGCAAAACGGCAACATTATTGTTAAGGTTAAAGAATCGAGAATTGCCATAAGCAGAGAAATGGCGATGAAGATTTATGTTTGAACACTGACTTAAAAGGAGGAGTTACAATGACACTTAAAGATGTCAAAATCGGCAGTACCTGCACCGTTAAACGCATTCACGGCGAAGGCGCTCTTAAACGCAGAATAATGGATATGGGCATAACAAAAGGCGTAGAGATTTATGTGCGCAAGGTTGCCCCTCTCGGCGACCCTGTTGAAATTACCGTGCGCGGTTATGAGCTTTCAATCCGCAAAGGCGACGCAGAATTGATTGAAATTGTGTAATTTTTTTGCTTTAAAAGTTAGCTTCAACTAACTTAGAAAGGATGATGATATGAGTATTAAAATAGCGCTTGCGGGCAACCCGAACAGCGGCAAAACAACACTCTTTAACGCTCTTACAGGCTCAAATCAGTATGTGGGCAACTGGCCGGGCGTTACCGTGGAGAAAAAAGAAGGCAAACTCAAGAAAAACAGCGATGTAACAATCACCGACCTTCCGGGTATTTACTCTCTTTCTCCTTACACCATTGAAGAAGTTGTCGCGAGAGATTATCTTATTGATGAAAAACCCGATGCCATAATCAACATAGTTGACGGCACAAACCTTGAAAGAAACCTTTACCTCACAACTCAGCTTGTTGAACTCGGAATTCCCGTCGTTGTAGCTGTCAATATGATGGATGTTGTAAAGAAGAACGGCGATGTGATTGACATTAACGAGCTTTCACGCAGTATTGCGTGCCCTGTTGTTGAAATATCAGCACTCAAAGGCACGGGCATAGATAAAGCGGTTGAAAAGGCGATTGAAGCAGCAAAGGGCAAGCCTTCCGTTCCGCAGCACAGTTTCAGCGGAGTGGTTGAGCACGCCCTCGCTCACATTGAAGAAAGACTGCTTCACGATATGCCTTCGGAACAGCAGAGATGGTATGCTGTAAAACTCTTTGAGAGTGATGAGAAGGTTATTGAAAAGCTTAAAATAAGTCAGAGCGACCTTGATCATATTAAAGAGGATATTCAGGCGGCTGAAACCGAGATGGATGACGACGCGGAATCTATAATCACCAATGAGCGATACGTCTATATTTCATCTGTTATTCAGTCCTGTTATAAAAAGGCGAACAAAGGCAAACTCTCAACATCCGATAAAATAGACAAAATAGTAACAAACAGGTTCCTCGGTCTTCCCATTTTCGCCGCGGTTATGTTCCTTGTTTATTATATCGCAATGCAGACAATAGGCGCCTTCGCGACCGATTGGGTGAACGATGTGCTTTTCGGCGAGTGGGTTCCCAACGGGGTCAGCGCCCTGCTTGAAAGCCGCGTTCCCGAATGGCTGTTCGGCCTTATCAATGACGGTATTGTAGCCGGTATCGGCGCAGTTCTCGGCTTTGTTCCTCAGATTCTTGTTCTGTTTGTTATGCTTGCTTTCCTTGAGGGCTGCGGCTATATGGCGCGTGTTGCCTTTGTTATGGACAGAATCTTCCGCCATTTCGGTCTTTCGGGCAAATCATTTATCCCGATGCTTATCGGCACGGGCTGCGGTGTGCCCGGTATTATGGCTTCGCGTACCATTGAGAATGAGCGCGACCGCCGTATGACCATTATGACAACAACCTTTGTCCCCTGCTCGGCGAAGCTTCCGATTATCGGTCTTATAGCCGGCGCTCTGTTCGGCGAATCCGGTCTTGTCGCAACATCGGCATATTTTATCGGTGTTGCCGCTATAATCGTTTCGGGTATTATGCTTAAAAAGACCAAGCGTTTCGCGGGCGATCCCGCTCCGTTTGTTATGGAGCTTCCCGCGTATCACCTTCCCACGGTAGGAACGGTTCTGCGTTCAACATGGGAGCGCGGCTGGTCATTCATCAAAAAAGCCGGTACGGTTATTCTGCTTTCGACAATTGTTATCTGGTTCTTCCTTGCCTTCGGTTTTGAAAACGGCTTTGGTATGGTTGAGGATGTTGACAATTCGCTTATGGCGAAAATCGGCAATGTTTTCGCTTGGCTGTTTATTCCGCTTGGCTGGGGCAACTGGAAAACAGCGGTTGCCGCGGTTACCGGACTTATAGCAAAAGAGAATGTTGTAAGCACATTCGGTCAGCTTTACCACTACGGCGGCGAACTTGCCGAAAACGGCGACGAAATCTGGAGCGCGCTTGCGGCTGATTTCAACGCTATGAGCAGCGGCCACGCAGGCCTCGCGGGCTATTCCTACCTTATTTTCAACCTTCTGTGCGCACCTTGCTTCGCGGCGATCGGCGCGATTAAGCGTGAGATGAACAACGCGAAATGGACCTGGTTCGCTATCGGCTATCAGTGCGGATTTGCCTACCTTATTTCGCTTATGGTCTTCCAGTTCGGCTGCCTTTTCACCGGCGATATTGCAAGCCACATTGTCGGCATAATTGCGGCGGTAATCGCGTTTGCGGGGCTTTGCTATATGCTTGTAAGAAAGAATAAATACAACGAAAATCATCTTTTGGTTAAATAAAGGCATTTAATGATTTTTTGAAAGGAGATGTGAATATGCTCGGCTTTATTCAGCAAAACTGGGTTACAATAGTTACTCTTTTGGTTCTTGCCGCCGTGATTGTTACGGCAATTATTAAAATCGTTAAAGATAAAAAATCCGGAATTGGACCCTGCGGAAAAAAATGCTTGCAGTGTTCGCACTCCTGCGGAATGTACCCTCAAAAGTAAACACACAAAAAAAGAGCCGCTCGCCGGCTCTTTTTTAATGGAATGGCATTTATCAGCGAAAGTCACTCGATTAAGGAGGCTTTTTTGGCGGAAAATAATCGGAACAAAACAAGCTCGGTATAACTTATAAAATAAAAATTGAATTATG
>ONON01000204.1 GCA_900319455.1 uncultured Eubacteriales bacterium | reverse complement strand
CGCAAAAAAAGAGCCGCAGAACAAGGAAGATTTGTGAGAGCATACTTGATGTCCGGTAAGCAAATCTGACGATGTTATGCGGCTTTTAGTTTGATGCGAAAACCAATACTGGTTTATGAGTTACTGCCCAAACTCCGCCGTTTTTGTTTTGGTGTTATTATTCTTTCGGCATAAGCTCTTTAATAAGAGCCTCGCAGTCTGCCTTATCCATAATTTTCGGAACGGGATAAAGCGGGTTGCCCTCGGCGAGAGCACGCTCGGCAATAAGCGGAATATCCTCGGCTTTTATCTTATCGATAGATGAGGGTATATTCATTTTCGCGTTTAGCTCGCGAACGGCGGCAATAAAGCTTTTTGCCTTTTCGGCGTTATTCGCTCCCGTTATGCCTACGGCATCCGCAAGGTCGGCAAGGCGGTCATAAGCAGCTTCGCCGTAATAGTCAAGAACATAAGGCAGAATAACCGACATTGCAAGGCCGTGAGGCACGCCGTACATACCGCCCAGATTGTGGCCTATTGCGTGAACATAACCGACATAAGCCCTTGTGAACGCTATGCCCGCGTAGTGCGAGGCAAGAAGCATATTCTCGCGCGCCTTAATGTTTTTGCCGTCTTCATAGGCGTTATAAAGGTTTTCAAAAATCAGTTTTACCGCCTGAACCGCTCTTTCGGCAGTCTCTTTTGTGTTTGACCTGCCTATATAAGCCTCAACCGCGTGGGTAAGGGCGTCCATACCTGTTGTTGATGTAATGTGAGGGGGAAGGCCTACCGTAAGCTCAGGGTCAAGAACAGCGTAGCCGGGGCGCAGGCAGAGGTCATTTATTGCGTATTTCTCGTGTGTTTCCGGGTCTGAAACAACAGCCGCTATAGTAGTTTCGGAGCCGGTTCCCGCCGTTGTGGGAACAGCGAAGAAGGGCATAAGCTTTTTGCGGACTTTGAGAACACCCTTCATCTTCTGAACACTCTGGTTGGGTTTAACAACTCTCGCGGCCGCCGCTTTGGCGCAATCCATAGGCGAGCCGCCGCCGAACGCGATTACGGCCTCGCAGTTGTTGTCAACATAAAGCTGCCTTGCCTCTTCAATATTGGGAATTGTCGGGTTGGGCTGAACGCCGTCATAAACAACATACTCAATGCCCTTGCTCTTGAGACCTTCAAAAAGGGAGTCAAGCAGATTAAGGCTCATAAGCCCTTTATCCGTAACAATCATAACCTTTTTGATGCCTTTTTGCTTGATGAGGTACGGCAGTTTTTTGATGCAGCCCGCGCCTTTTGTTATTGCGGGCTCCTTCCACGGAAGAATGTCGGTGGCCACCTTCATCACTCTCTGATAAGTTCTGCAATATGCTACAGTTGCGCTTGATGCCATAGTGTTCTACTTCCTTTCAATATTTTAACAAAATTAAATTGAACTCTGTGAATTATTCCGCCTCTTCGGGGTTGGTTCTGTCAATATTATATTCAACTGTGTAAGTGTAAAGCAAGCATACGGGCACCTCACCCACGGAGGCAAGCTTGCCCTTGCCGGTAACAACGGTGTTGACATTGATGCCTTTTGTGTATTTGATTGACAGCACCTCATCGGTCTGAATATCGGTAACAATCTCAACAACACAGTTTACATATTCGAGCTTTGTCGCGGCTTTGTCAATCTGCATATAGTCAGCCGCCTTGTCAAACTCCGCGTAAACCGTTTCAATATCCTCTTTGTCAAAGTTGCCGTCAATTACAGCCTGAGGAACGGGAGATTTAAGGGTGATTGTGACCTTTCTGGTTGTGTCAGAGTCAACACAGGTTGAACTTTCAACATCATTCACCGTGAGCGTGCTCACATATTCGGCGCCCGGCAGAGCGTCGCCGAGATTGTTTGTGAAATCGGTTGTTTCCGTTTCGCGTGTTACAAGCATATACTTTTTGAGCGAGTCAACGGCTGCATTGACATAGGCGTTGTCACTGTAAGGTATGCTGTTGCCCTCACCGTCTGTCTGTTTGCCTATGCTCTTGCCTTCATTTCTGGTAACAACGGCGGTTGTGGAGCCGTCAACGAGCGCGTTGACATTTACATTGTAGTAATCAAGAAGCCTTGCGTTCTTGTCGGCTGTGCCGGCTTTGTCAAGCACGGTGGTGCTGTCAAGAGTGTTGCCCTCGCCGTCAAGATAATGGGTAACACCGTCGCCGGAAACAGTGTAGAGCTGTTCCGTCGGCAGGTCGGATGTGCGTTTGAGTATTGTTGTTTCTTCCTCGGTCTCCTGTGTGGTACCGCAGCCCGCGAACGCGAAAAGCATTGCGAACACAAGAACAAGTGAAACAGCGGCGAATATTTTTTTATTCATAAAGCCTCTCCTTTCAGAGTCGGGTTTTTATTGCAGTTTAAACATCAAGCCCTTTTTCATCAAAAAGGAAAAGGGTTTCAAGGCAGATGTCCACACCCGCTTCAACAGTTTTCAAATCAAGATTGTCGGCTGTGTCAAGGCGTGTGTGATAATAACGCGCGGGAGCCGGATCCATCGCGGCAAAGCAGGTGGCTTTCATTCCGCCCTGTGTTATCGCCGCGGCGTCGGATGAGCCGAAGAAAACGCTTTTATAAGGCAAATCGTAACCCGCGACAGCGGCGCCCTCTTTAACCAATTTTGATACCTCGGGGCTGTTTTTGACAGTGCCTGTCATATCTTTGCTGTAAACGCCCATATAGTCAAAATCACGCACCGTGTCAAGCCCGAAAAACACCGTTTCAACATCTTTCTCGGCGGCAAACTCCTTAGCGTGAGCTTTCACAAACGCTTTCGCTCCCCTTAAGCCCGCTTCCTCCGAACCGGTAAGAACAACCATAACCTCGGTGTTTTCAAGCTGTATGCCGTGATCCTGCAAAAATCTCGGCACCGCCATGGAGCAAAGGCAGCCCGTGAGGTTGTCGTTCGCGCCTTCAACCGGCCTTTTGGGGTTGTAGAAAAACAGGCAGAAAATGTAAACGGGAGTAAAGCACAAAGCAACTGCGGACAGAATGAATATTATTTTATTATCAGAAATATCATTGCCCGTTGCCGAAAGAACAAGGGTGATTACGGACATAACCGCCGCATAAACACACCCGCCGAGACCGAGCCCGATAACAGAGGTGAGCAGTTTGGGACCGCCGAGATATGTAAACCACCATTCGGGGGCTGAATCCGCGTGACCGGAAAAGATAATTCTTCTTTTGACCTCACCCGCCGGTTTTCTTACCGCCACAACATTGTGGCT
>ONON01000205.1 GCA_900319455.1 uncultured Eubacteriales bacterium | reverse complement strand
AACTTTTCGGGAGTCATCTCCACGTTTACATCTATTGTGTCGGAATTGTTGACACGGTCAACAATTATCTGGTAATTTGCCTCATAGCCCTGCTCAAGCAGAACTGTTTCTATCTGAGACGGGAACACGTTTACGCCGCGGATAATAAGCATATCGTCCGTGCGCCCCATCGGCTTGCTCATTCTTATGTGCGTTCTGCCGCACGGGCACTGCGAATCGGAGAGCACACATATATCCCTCGTGCGGTAGCGTATCATCGGGAACGCTTCTTTTGCGATTGTGGTGAAAACAAGTTCGCCCTTTGAGCCGTAAGGCAGCACCTCTCCCGTTTTGGGGTCGATGATTTCGGCAATGAAATAGTCCTCGTTTACATGCATTCCGCGCTGATCGCTGCACTCAAACGCGACTCCGGGTCCCGTTATCTCAGTAAGACCGTAGATGTCATAAGCTTTCATGCCTCTGCCGAATTTGCTCTCAATGTCACGGCGCATTTCCTCAGTCCAGGCTTCGGCACCGAAAATGCCCGCTTTGATGTGGATATTGTCCATAACACCCGTGTTTATCGCGCTTTCGGCAAGATATTCGGCGTAGGAGGGGGTACAGCAGAGGATTGTTGCTTTTAAATCCTGCATAAACTGAAGCTGTCTGTCGGTGTTGCCCGATGACATGGGAAGGGTCAGGGAGCCAACTTTGTGCGAGCCGCCGTTGAGACCGGGGCCGCCTGTGAAGAGGCCGTAGCCGTAGCAGACCTGAACAACATCGTCTTTTGTGCCGCCTGCCGCGGTAATTGCGCGGGCGCAGCACTCTTCCCACATATCAAGGTCGTTCTGCGTGTAGAAAGCGACAACTCTTTTGCCTGTTGTGCCCGATGTTGACTGAATGCGTACGCAATCCGAAAGAGGACGAGCGAGCATCCCGTAGGGGTACTCGTCGCGAAGGTCATCCTTTGTTGTGAAGGGAAGAAGGTGAAGGTCTTCAATTCCGTGTATATCTTCGGGTTTTACACCCGCCGCGTCCATCTTTTCGCGGTAGGGCTTTACATTTTCATAAACATACTTAATTTGCTTTACAAGGCGTTCGCTTTGAATTTTTTTGATTTCATCACGGAGCATTGTTTCAATTTCGGGTGTGAAATATTTTTCGGACATTTTTTGTTTCTTCTTTCTTATTTAGAAATATATAATTAAATATAATTATACTCTGATATTTGCCGCTTAACAGAACAGCAACAGGGGTTTCTTATTAAAAGCCGGTGAAATAATCCGCGATGGAGTTAATAAACGCCGCAAAATTCTCCTGAAAAAAGTTGCCTGCCTGACCGAAAAACTGAAGAAGGCTTGTTTCTTTGCCGGTAAGCATTGAATAAATGATGTTGATGAGAACTATTGTATAACTGATCATATTTTTCCTCTTTCTTAAATATTATTATATTTTTGGTAATTATTTTCAAAAATAATCAGTTGTATAACAGAATGAAGATATATTAACCTCTTTTTATGTTTTTTTCAAGTCCGGAAATAAATTTAATATTTTTTAAAAACTTTTATTTCCGAATTTAGCGGCCCTTTTTTGCAATGTTGATGTATTAAGCTGAGTTATATAAACCGTTTTTTCATTTTTTTTTGAACAAACAACAAATGATTTGGGAAGATCCGTGCACACATCAATTATTTCACCGTTTTTTTGCGCGTCTGTAAGATAATCCCGCGTAACTTTTGAAACCGTTGTGTTGTCAAGGTCAAAAATGCCGAGAATATCCTGTGTTTTTATAACTCTGTCAAGACCGATGTGCAAAAACATAATCTACCTTTCATTTACTGTGCCGTCAACAACTTCAAACACTTTACCGTTTTCACTTCTCATAAGAGTTGACGGTTCACAGCAGGTTATAAAAACCTGCCAATTATTAAGATAATTCAAAATAAATTTCTGCCTGCCCTCATCAAGCTCACTCATAACATCATCAAGCAGAACAACCGGTTCCTCACCCGTTTTTTCGCCCATAATAGAAGCTTCACCGAGTTTTAAGGCAAGCGCACAGGAGCGCTGCTGCCCCTGAGAACCGTAAATTCTGGCGTCTTTTCCGTTTAATGTCACAATCAGATCGTCACTGTGCGGGCCAACGGATGTGTATTGCTTTTTTAAATCCGATTCTCTCGAATTAAACAGCTCATTTAAAAGATATTCTTTAATTCTCTCTTTATTTTCCGACACTTGCGTTTCTGAGATTTTACCTAAAGAATATCCGACGGAAAATTCTTCTTTGGCGGAACTTATGCCCGAATATATTTCTCTGCTTTTGTTTTTTAAATTCTCAATATATTCAAGACGGTATTTTATTATTGATGCCCCGAGTGATGAAATAACCTCATCCCAGTCATCAAGAATATTCAAATCATACCTGTTTTCACTTATTTTTTTTATAAGAGCGTTTCTTTGGTCAAGCGTGCGCAAATATCGCGACATAATTACGGCGTAATTCGGTTTAATAAGACTGAGCGCTATGTCAACAAGTTTTCTTCTCTCTCCCGGGGAACCTTTCACAACCGCGAGCGTGGAAGGTGAGAACACAACGCACCTGAATTTACCGAGCATCTGTCTCGGTGATTCACAGGCGGAGCCGTTTAAAACAATATCTTTTGTTTTGCCGATTTTCATCTCGGCTGCCTGTTCGCGTTCAGCGGCAAAAAACCGGAGTTTTGCCTTTGCTTCGCCTGAGGAGTAATTAACAAGCTGAATGTTTTTATGTGTGCGAAAACTGTAACAGCCCGTAAACAGCCATATACTTTCAAGAATATTCGTTTTTCCCTGACCGTTTTCACCGAAAATTATGTTCATTGAGGGGTGAGCCTCAATATATGTGTTTTTCAGGTTGCGAAAACTGTCTGCCGAATGGCTGATTACATTCATAATTTATTATTCCGCTTTATAAATAATATTTTCAAATTCAACACAGTCGCCGGGTCTTATCTTCTTTCCTCTTTGAAGACAAACATCGCCGTTTACTCTGACATTACCGTCCTGAATTACGGTTTTAGCGTGGCCTCCGCTCTCAACGGCGTCACATAATTTAAGAAATGAATCAAGTTTTATAAACTCCGTTGAAATGTGTTTTGTTACCTGTTTTTTTTCGGCGACTTTTACTTTAATCTTCATTTTTCAGCCTCACGGGAAGAACAAGGAATATAAAGGATTCACCCTCCGGCGGGCAGATAAGTATGGGTTTTGTTGAGCCTACAAGAAGAATTTTGATTTCATCCGTATCACAGACTCTGAGCGCTTCGAGCATAAGCCTGTTGTTAAATCCTATTGTACATTCTTCTCCCTGAACATCGGCCGCTATTTTATCATTGGCACTGCCTATTGATGTCACAGATGATACTTCAATTACATTTTCTTTAAATATACATTTAACAGGGCTTTTAAGTCTGTCTGTAATAATAAGAGAAGTTCTGTCAATGCTGTCAAGCAGTGAGCGCGTGTTTACTTTGACCACTGTGTTTGAAACAGAAGGAATAGCAGCTTCGTATTTTAAAAATTCACCGTCAAGAAGTCTTGAAATAATGCTGTAGCCCTCAAGCTCAAAAATGATGTGGCGTTTGCCTACGCCTATATTCAGCTCTCCGCCTTCCTCACTCATAAGCTTTACAACCTCGGAGAGAGTTTTTGCCGGAACAACAAATGACAGTTCTTCATCGGAATAATTGATTGTTTCGTTTCTTATGGCAAGGCGAACTCCGTCAACCGCGACAAGGCGGATTGAATTGTT
>ONON01000243.1 GCA_900319455.1 uncultured Eubacteriales bacterium | reverse complement strand
CCGGTGGCGGGGGTCGAACCCGCACGGGGTATTAGCCCACCGGATTTTGAGTCCGGCACGTCTGCCAATTCCATCACACCGGCGTATTTATTTCGCTTTATTATATCTTAACACAAAGCAAAAATCAAGTGATTAAAAAACTTTTCTCAAATACAAGGTCACGGTAACGCAAAAACTGAAAAAATGTTGCATTTAATCATATAATAATCTTGAAAAAAACAATAATTTAGTATATAGTATAACTTGTATCTACAATATTTTGTGGGAGTGGTATTTTGGAGCTTCTTGAACAGCGGATAAAAAAAGACGGCAGAGTTTTTCCCGGCAATATACTCAAGGTTGACAATTTTCTTAACCACCGCATAGATGTAAATCTGCTTGAGAAAATGGGCGAGGAATTTTACCGCCTTTTCAAAGATTGCGGTGTCAATAAGATTTTAACCATTGAAGCCTCCGGCATAGCTATTGCCTGTATGACCGCTTTAAAATTCAATGTTCCGTTTGTTTTTGCCAAAAAAAATCAGACTAAAAACATCTCGGCGGATGTTTATACCTCAAAAGTCACATCCTATACTCACGGCAGGGTTTATGATGTTATGGTTTCAAAGGAATATCTCAATCCCGGCGACCGTGTTCTTATTATTGATGATTTTCTCGCGAACGGCAAGGCACTCGAAGGGCTTATCGATATTGTTATTCAGGCGGGCGCGGATGTTGTCGGCGCCGGCATAGCGATTGAAAAATGCTTTCAGCCCGGCGGCAAAGAACTGCGCGAAAAAGGCATTCGCATTGAATCCCTTGCCATGATTAAATCGCTTGACAACAACACGGTTGTTTTTTGCTGAGTCCTTTATTTTTAATTTAATATACAGGAGGAAATGACAATGAAAAAGATTTTAGCAATTCTTATGGCACTTGCTCTCGTTCTCGGTCTTGCGGCATGCGGCAGCAAAACCCTCGCTGACGAACCCGAAAACGGCAGTGAAAGCACACCTGCCGCGGCAGACTACGCCGACCTCAAAATAGGTCTCATCTGTCTCCACGACGAAAACTCAACATACGACAATAACTTCATCCTTGCTCTCAAGGAAGTTCAGGCTGAACTCGGTCTCTCGGACGATCAGGTTCTCATCAAGACCAACATCCCCGAGGATGACAACTGCCTTACAACCGCGGAAGAACTTGTCGATGAAGGTTGCAACATTATTTTTGCCGACTCCTTCGGCCATGAAACATATATTATGCAGGCCGCGCAGGAAAACCCCGATGTTCAGTTCTGCCACGCAACAGGCACTCACGCCCACAACGCCGGCATTCCCAATTTTCACAACGCGTTCGCTTCAATCTATGAAGGCCGCTTCCTCGCAGGTGTTGTTGCGGGTATGAAGGTTAAAGAAATGATTGACTCCGGCAAAATCACAGCCGATAAAGCAAAAATCGGCTATGTCGGCGCGTTCCCCTATGCTGAGGTTAAATCCGGCTACACATCCTTCTTCCTCGGCGTTCGTTATATTGTTCCCGAAGCGACTATGGAAGTTACCTTCACAAACTCCTGGTTTGACATTGCTCTTGAAAGAGAAGCCGCTCTCAAACTTATCAATAACGGATGCGTTCTTATCAGCCAGCACGCTGACTCCGAAGGCGCTCCCAAAGCCTGCGAAGAAAAAGGCATACCCAATGTTGCCTACAACATAAACACCGCATCAATCGGCCCCAACACCGCTCTTGTTTCATCCAGAATTAACTGGGCTCCCTACTATAAGCTTGCCATTGAGGCTGTTTCAAAGGGAGAAAGCTTTGACGCCGACTGGACCGGCACCATCGCGACGGGCTCTGTCGAGCTTCTTGAGGTCAATGAGGCTGTCGCCGCCGAAGGTACCGATGAAAAACTTGAAGAGGTTAAGGGCAAAATTGAATCCGGTGAAATTCATGTTTATGACATTTCAACCTTTACTTATAAAGGCGAAACTCTTGATTCATATCAGGCTGATGTTATTGATGACGGCACATTCCAGGGTGACACCGAAGCGGTCTCCGACGGTTATTTCCATGAGAGTGAGTATCGTTCGGCACCTTACTTTGATGTTGATATAGACGGCATCACAATTCTTTAAATCTGTTATTTAAGGGCGAAGCGAATTTCGCTTCGCCCGGAGTTTTTTGTTATTCTTAAAGCTGTTTTCCGAAAAGAAAGCTTTAAACGCGAAGTTTTGTTTTCAGAAAACAGTACGGAGGAGATATATGAGCGCACCCGCGATAGAACTTAAAAACATAACAAAAACCTTCGGCAGCATCACCGCGAACAAAAATGTTTGCCTTACCGTTAACAACGGCGAGATTCTTTCTCTGCTCGGTGAAAACGGCAGCGGTAAAACCACCCTTATGAATATGATATCGGGCATCTATTTTCCCGATGCCGGGCAGATATTCATTGACGGTAAAGAAGCGGTTATCAAATCCCCTAAAGATGCTTTCGATTATAAAATAGGTATGATTCACCAGCATTTCAAGCTTGTTGATATTTTTACAGCCGCGGAAAATATCGTGCTCGGTCTTAAAGAAAACGGTAAATACAACATAAAAGAAGTTGAAAAGAAGGTTGCCGAAATCAGCTCAAAATACGGTTTTGACATTAATCCTTCAAAAAAAATATATGAAATGTCCGTTTCCGAAAAACAAACGGTTGAAATAATCAAAGTTCTTTACAGGGGGGCTAATATTCTTATTCTCGACGAGCCCACCGCCGTTCTCACCCCTCAGGAAACGCAAAAGCTTTTCGCCGTTCTTCGCAAAATGAAAGAAGACGGTAAGGCTATCGTTATTATCACTCATAAACTCCACGAGGTGCTTGATATTTCTGACAGAGTGTCTGTTTTGAGAAAAGGTGAATATATCGGCACTCTCACCACATCCGAAACAAATGAGGAAGAACTCACCGAGATGATGGTGGGCAAAAAAATAAGCCTTGATATTGACAGAAGCGCTCCCGTAAACTGTGAAGACAGAATTACGGTTGAAAATCTCAGCTTTGAAAATACCGACGGTGTGAAATTGCTTAACAATATTTCATTCACCGCAAAAAGCGGAGAAATTCTCGGCATAGCGGGTATAGCGGGCAGCGGCCAGAAAGAGCTTCTTGAAGCGATAGCGGGTCTGCAGAAATATGACAGCGGCAAAATAATATATAAAGATCCCAAATCCGGTGATGAGATTGACCTTCGCGACAAAACGCCGTACCGGATTCGTGAACTCGGTGTTCGCCTTTCATTTGTTCCGGAAGACAGGCTCGGTATGGGGCTTGTCGGCAATATGGATATAACCGACAATATGATGCTTCGCTCTTATCGCAAAGGTAAAAGCGCCTTTCTTAAAAGAAGCGCGCCTAAGGAGCTTGCCGAAAACATTGTAAAAGAACTTGAAGTGGCAACGCCGGGCATTTCAACCCCGGTCAGGAGGCTTTCCGGCGGCAATGTGCAAAAGGTTCTTGTCGGCAGAGAGATTTCTCTGTCTCCTACCGTGCTTATGACGGCATACCCCGTAAGAGGTCTTGATATAAATTCATCATATCTCATTTACAATCTTCTCAACACTCAAAAAGAAAAAGGCGTTGCGGTGATTTTTGTCGGTGAAGATCTTGATGTTCTTATAGACCTATGCGACAGAATAATGGTGCTCAGCTCCGGCGCGGTTACCGGTATTGTTGACGCCAGAACTGCAACAAAAGAAGAAATCGGAAAGCTTATGACAAAAAACAGCAAAGGGGGCGCGGACAATGCAGAATAATTCCTCAAAAAACACCCGCGAGCCTCTGTTCCATATCGCGAAACGCAACGCGATGGTCTGGTGGAAGGCATGGCTTATACGCGGCGCCTCAATCATTGCCTCGCTTGTCGTTTGCGCAATTATAATTGTTTCACTTACGCGGCAGAATCCTCTTGAGGTTTACGGCGCAATGGTTAAGGGCAGTTTCGGAACAAGCAGAAAATTCTGGGCAATGCTTCAGAGTCTGTCAATCCTTCTGTGCATATCACTCGCAGTAACTCCCGCTTTTAAAATGAAATTCTGGAACCTCGGTGCCGAGGGTCAGGTGCTTTTCGGCGGGCTATGCAGTATGGTGCTGATGTTTATGGTGGGCGACAGAATACCGAATGCTCTTCTCATAATCGCTATGCTTGCCGCCTCAATTCTCGGCGGAATTATATGGGGCTTGCTTCCCGCGGTTTTCAAAGCAAAATGGGGCACTAATGAGAGCCTTTTTACGCTGATGATGAACTACATAGCCATTCAGCTTGTTTCATTTGCCATTATGGTTTGGGTACCCAGCGGTTCAAGCGTTATGGGCCTTGTCAATTCAGGCACAAGGGCAGGGTGGCTGCCCGACCTGTTCGGTCAGAAATACCTTATCAATATTCTCATAGTCGCGGTTCTTACCGTTATTATGTTTATTTACCTTAAATATTCAAAACACGGCTATGAAATATCGGTAGTCGGCGAAAGCGAAAACACCGCAAGATACATCGGCATCGATGTCAAAAAGGTAATAATACGCACAATGGTTCTTTCGGGAGCAATCTGCGGCCTTTCGGGCTTTTTGCTTGTTTCGGGAACAAATCACACAATCTCGAAAGAACTCGCGGGTGGCAACGGCTTCACGGCGATTATGGTTTCCTGGCTTGCGAAGTTCAATCCGATTATGATGGTGCTTACATCTCTGCTTGTTGTTTTTCTTCAGCGCGGAGCGGGCGAAATCGCAACCAAATTCAGCCTTAACACAAGCCTTGCGGATATTCTTACCGGCATAATCATTTTCTTCATTATCGGCAGTGAGTTTTTTATTAATTATAAAATAATGCGCACAAATTCCGGAAAGGAGGGCAAATAAATGCTTTTTACACTGGCACAGTTTATTAAAGCCGCAATTATTCAGGGCATACCTCTCCTTTTCGGTTCAACCGGCGAAATAATCACGGAGAAATCCGGCAACCTCAATCTCGGCATTCCCGGTATTATGTATGTTGGCGGAATTTCGGGAATAATCGGCGGTTATATTTATGAGCACAGCAACGAAAATGCCGTTCCTTTTTTGTGCATACTTATTTCTCTTCTTTCATCTCTCTTCGGCTCAGCTTTGATGTCGCTTATTTACGCGTTTCTAACTCAAACCCTTAAAGCCAACCAGAATGTTACAGGTCTTGCCCTTACAACATTCGGCATAGGTCTCGGTAATTTTTTCGGCGGTTCACTGCTTAAGTTTTTCGGTGAATCGGGCTCAATTTCGCTTATAAATACAGGCCTTGCCTACAAAAAAACTCTGCCGTTCGCCGATAAACTCGGCTTGTTCGGAGAAACATTTCTCTCGTTCGGATTCCTTGCTTATCTCGCGATAATAACAGCGGTTGTTTCTTCGCTGTTTCTTAACAGAACCCGCGCGGGGCTTAATCTCAGGGCAATCGGTGAAAACCCCGCGACAGCCGACGCGGCGGGAATTAATATAACAAAATATAAATATCTCTCAACCGTTATCGGCGGTATGATTGCCGGGCTCGGCGGTTTGTATTTTGTTATGGATTACACTGCCGGCGCTTGGACTAACAACGGCTTCGGTGACAGAGGCTGGCTTGCTATAGCCATTGTTATTTTCGCGTTGTGGAAGCCGAAATCGGCAATCTGGAGCTCTTTTATTTTCGGCGGGCTATATATTATCTGCGTTTATATTCCCGGGCTTTCATCCAGCGCCAAAGAGATTATTAAAATGCTGCCGTATCTTGTAACGATTTTAGTGCTTATTTTCATCAGTGCGCGAAAAAAGAAAGAGCATCAGCCTCCGGCTTCCCTTGGCTTAAGCTATTTCAGAGAAGACAGATAAAACGGAAAGGAGTAACGGTATGATAAAACAGATAAGAATTTTTGTTGCGTTTCTGGCAATACTCTCTGTTGCCGTATTTGCGGTTAATGTAATCGGTCAGGCTTTTTCCGATGATGTTACATATTACACCTTCAGCGGCAACGCCTATGAAATTGTCAGAACGGGCAGTACCTACAGTTCCGCGAACAATACCTGCAGCCGTAAAGGCGGCCATGTTCTTTACATCAACAGTGCCGCCGAACAGAGCTTTATAACAAGCATTGTCTCATCCGGCAGATACTGGATCGGAGCGACATATTCCTCAAGCACCGGCTGGACATGGGCAGGGGGTTCGTCTGTTCTTTATTCCAACTGGTACGGTGAAACTCCGGCTTCGTCAACCGAGAAATATGCTTATATTGATGCGTCAACCGGTTATTGGCACAATTCCGAAAGGTCAAATTCCTGCTTTGTCATAGTTGAGTATGAAGGCGGCGCCTCAAAGGTAAACAGCGCTAATGAAACAAACAATGAGAACGCGACTCCCGTCACCGGAGATGATCCTCAGTTGACCACCGTTCCCAAAACCGAAGAAACCGAAACAGAAACCGAGACTGTCTCCGAAAGCGAAACATATCCTCCCGGAGAAACAGCGGGAAGACAGTCTGTTTCAATCGTTTATGTCAGAGACACCGCGCCTTCCGGATTTACTCTTCCGCCCGCCGTTCCCGATATGAGCGGCTCAGATGAAGAAACTACAACGAGTATAATATCAACACTTGACATCGGTGACACTGTTTATATTTATGAAGACACCTTTTATTATCAGATAGCCAACGCCTCAGAAATTGTTATCGCCTATTATATCGGCACGGATAAGGATGTTACAATTCCGCAGACTATTGACGGTATGCCCGTGAAATATATAACACAGAGAGCGTTCCAAAACATTAAACTTTCAAGCGCGTCTGTTCCTTCTTCCGTTGTCGCTATTGATAAATCGGCATTCTGCAACACTGAAAACAGCTTTACAATCTACGGTGTGAAGAACAGTGAGGCGGAGCGTTACGCGGAAGATAACGGCTTCAATTTTAAAGAAACATCTTTTTTCGGTACAGAAAATCAATCGGGCAGCGGCGGCTCAGGCGGCGGCAATCCTACACAAACAGAACAATCAAATAAAAGACTTGCTCTGATTGTCATTCTTCTTGCCTCCGTTGTAATTGCGGCGGCCACTGTAGCTTTTTTCATCGCAAGAAGAGAAAAGATTCTCTCCGCTGTTGAGGCAGAGGAAGATGAAGAGAATGAAGCGCAGTCCGATGACAGCTCAATAACCGAAACCTCCGACGGCTACACAATAGAGTATGACGACGGCAGTGACGAAACCGAGAATAAAGAAGAATAACAGATAATAAAAAAGGACCGTTTGTGGTGTCCGTCATAAAGAAGTTAATACAAAAAATGAGCCTTCCCCTTGAGGGGAAGGTGGATTGCCGAAGGCAAGACGGATGAGGTGTAAGTTTTAATTGTTATTGATTATTTCCACCTCAT
>ONON01000207.1 GCA_900319455.1 uncultured Eubacteriales bacterium | reverse complement strand
GGAATTGGAAATTTGGAATTTGGAATTATAACCGGTAGGGGCGACAACCTGTCGCCTGCGAAAATACCGCAATTTTGCGACACCTCACCGTAGGGGCGATTATCAATCGCCCGCAAAAAAACACCCATCCATAAAAACAAAAAAACAGGGAACCCGCGAATACTGCATGTTCCCTGCCGTTATAATTCATCTGTAATTACATCAATTATTTTCAGCGCCGCGTTCTTTTGCCTTGTTTTAAGCTGCTGAAATTTTCGGTAAAGCTCATCATCGAGGTAACTGCCCTGCTCCCTGACCGTTCCGCCGAGCAGGCAGCAAATGTCGCAATTAAGCACCGTGCAGATTGATGACAGCATTTCAAGGTTGGCTTTGGTTATACCTCTTTCAATCTGGCTTACATAGCCCACGCTTACATGAAGTTCTTCCGCAAGCTTTTCCTGAGTCAGTTTCCGCGATTTTCTTATGCGCTGTATTCTCGTGCCTATCAGATTGTAATCAACACTCATAACTGTCACCTCAAATTAATTTTTATACCGATAACTAAATAATAGAAGATAGTTATTGCTAAATGTTTAGCTATAAGTGTTGATTTTATAAAATTTTAATGTTAAAATGAATTTGAATTATTATTTTTGCGCGCACAACCGATGTTCCCAGCGTGAAATTTGAAGATTATGCAGCCTGCACAGTACAAAAAAAGATTTGCAAATTATAATTATAAAGTGATAACGGGAGGATGAAATTATGGGGAAAATCAATCTTAAAAATGTTACAAAAGAGCAAAAAGAATATTTTCGGGAGTGTTTACGGAATTATTGCTTTATTATGGAGCAAAAAAGCAAAATTCCGCTTTCGGAAGAGTTCAAAAACAATTTCAATAACTTTTATTTAAAAGCAAGGCGTTTGAAAAATGAATATAAGCCAAAATATTTTAAGGAATTAAATCAAAGAATCAAAGATACCAATATTTCCGTTGAAGATTTTGAAATTATATTAAATAAACTGAACAAAATAACCGGCGCATGGGAAATTTCAATAACATCCAAGTTAATGCACACGGTTAATTCCGATTTGCCTATTTTTGATTCAAAAGTTAAAAACTATCTGATAAAATACGAAGATGTTATTTTAAGTATTTACGGAAAAGGTGAACAGAGAAAGCAAGCAGTTCTCCGTGCATGGTGTAACCTGAACAATTGGTATAATAATATTGAAATAAAGAAATCAGATTGGATAGACTGGTTTGACAAAGAATTTTCCGAATACAAAGACCGAATTTCAGCAACAAAAAAAGTGGACTTTATCATTTTTTGTTTGAGCTGATTATAATTATTACGAATATTATTCTTATATGAAAGAATGAATTGAAAAAAGGAAGTTGATATAAATGAATAACACAGAAACTCAAATATATAAAGAAAACGGGAAAACCAGAAATACTATAACGGATACAGAACTTTATCGCATAGCCTATGGTGTACTCTTATTACTGCTAATAGTGGCCTTTATTTGTTCTTTTTTTCAAAGTGGAAGACTAAGCATTGGTGGCGGTGAGTCAAAAAAAGCGATTGCAGCATTGTATACAAAGAGTGCTTATCCATATGGTTTACAGGAGGCTGTTGATTTAGGGTTATATGATGATATTTCAATAGGAGAAGTTTTGTCATATATGTTTAAAAATCCTGATGTGGAAGTGAAGAAAGAAGGAGACTATTGTTATGTAACTATGTCGGGATTATACAGGTATAAAGTCGGTGGTGATTATGTTTATGATGGATCGATAACATACAGAGTGACAGAATCCGGCTCAGTTTTTTATGAAACAGGATCAAGCGTAACAGAAACTATTGTTGAGGCAATAGCAATGCAATTAGGAAAGAATTAGGTTCTGCGCCTTGAGGAATATTATAACGACAATTCACCGTATTCTGACCGTAAGGATTGCGTTTTTCAGAAATCTGTTCGGTTCTCTGCCCAAAGTAGAGATAAAACCGTAAAACATAACCCATTTCGGGGTGCCGTCTGGTGCCCCGATTTTTTTATTGCCAACAAATGCCCGGTGTGGTAAAATATATCCGTTATACTGACAGGGAGGCGGAAAAATGCAAAGGTTCGCAATGCAAAACGCGCCCGCGAAGGATTCGCAGGTTTTTATTTACGCAGATGTGCGCATAAGCGTTATCTCAGACAGAATTCTCAG
>ONON01000218.1 GCA_900319455.1 uncultured Eubacteriales bacterium | reverse complement strand
TGGGAATCGAACCCACACAACCAGCTTGGAAGGCTGGGATTCTGCCATTGAACTACACCCGCAATCAGCATTTGGTATTATAGCAAAAGCTTATTCTTATGTCAAGAACTAAATTCAGTATTATTTATATATATTTTATTTAAAAATTTACATTTATTTAATGCAATTATGCCTGTTATGTTATAAAATAGTATTCGGTGATAAAATGCTCGGTTATATAAAAGTTTTCAAACCGGAATTGAAAATCAGAGAATATGAAGTTTACAGGGGTGTTTACTGCTCTTTGTGCAGAAATCTCGGAAGAAGATACACCCCTTTTGCTCAGATTTTTTTAAGCTATGATTTCACTTTGCTCGCTTTGCTGATTTTATCATTAAAAAAAGACTGTTGCGGTTTTGAAAAATGCCGCTGCCCGTACAACTTAACAAAAAAGTGTTTGAAGTATTCGGACAAAAACATTTTCGACAAGTGTTCGGACGCTCTTATTATCACTGTGTATTATAAGATTCTGGACAATCTTCATGACAGAGGTCTGAAGAATCGGTTGCTTGCCGTTTTATGCTTCCCTTTTGTTTTTTTCGCGCACAAAAAAGCCTCGCGCCTATCGCCGGAGATTGAAAAAGCGGTAGGCGTCGCGGTAAAAGCTCAGTTCAAAGCGGAAGAGTTACCTGATACCGGAGTTGATGAAGCCGCGCATCCGACGGCCGAGGCTCTCTCGCTCCTGTTCGCGCTGTTTGCCGATGAAGAAAACCGCGGAGCCGTTGAACGTTTCGGATATATGACCGGACGGCTTGTTTATATGCTTGACGCGGCGGATGATGTGAAAGAAGACATAAGGTTGAACAACTTCAATCCTTTTAAAATATATTATGATGAAAACAACACCGGCGGATTTGCCGAAAAAGTCAAACCGATTATAAACGGAACCGCGAATGAAATGTACGGTTCTTTTGAAAAAATCAAAATATACAGATACAAAAACATATTTGAGAATATTTTGATTTACAGTATTAAAGCTTCCGAAAATAAAATATTTTCAAAATATAACCCTAAAACCGTATCCGTCAACGAGGAGGAAAAGCAATGAACAGCCCTTACTCAATGCTTGATCTGCCGGAAGGCGCGCCACTGGATCAGGTTAAGGCTTCATACAAAAGGCTTCTTGCGCAGTACAGCGCCATTGAAAATGAGGAGGTGCGCAACCGCATACTGAGCCAGCTTGACTCAGCCTATGATTCAATAATTCTTTCACGCGCGGGCGGAGCGAGTGACAGCGGCGGCAAAAACACATTTTTTCGAGATTACTCGGATATTGTCAACAAAATAAACACAGGCAGAATTGAAGACGCGGAAACACTGCTCGACGGTGTTCCGAAAAGAGAGAGAGACGCACAGTGGTATTACCTCAAAGGAAGAATTCAGCACTCACGCGGATGGCTTGAGGAAACTTATAAAAACTTCAAGACAGCATACGAAAAGGAACCGGAAAACGAGGAGTATAAAAACGCGTACCAAAACGCCGCTGACGCTAGAAACGGGAATGACGCCCGCGACCGCAATAACGACACCGGGGGCTACAATGCTTCATGCTGCAACTGCGATGACTTTGACGGATGCGGCGGTTGCGACTGCTGCAGTATCTGCACCGGCCTTATGTGCATGGACGCCTGCTGTGACTGCGAGCCCTGCGATTGCAACTGCAACTGATTCGGAGGAAGTGTTTTGAAACAAAGTTCTAAATGCGCAATAGGCGGAATAATTTCGGCGCTGTCGCTCGTTATGATGATTTCTGTTGCGATAATACCGTTTTTAACATACGCTCTGCCTGCCGCCGCCGGATTGCTGATTGTTCCCGTTGTTATTGAAATTGATAAAAAGTGGGCGTTGGGAGTTTATGTAACGGTTTCAATTCTTGCGATACTGCTTGTTCCCGACAAGGAGGTTGCTGTTATGTATACCGCCTTTTTCGGTTATTACCCGGTTATAAAAGCGGTTTTTGAAAAACATCTGCCCCCGGCTTTAAGCTATCTTTTAAAGGCGGTTTGTTTTGCGGGCGCAATGTTATCTTCATATTATCTGATGATTAAATTTATGGGGCTGGAATTGGATGAGCTTGAAGAGTTCGGCGCTTTTGCCGTTCCGCTTTTGCTCGGAATGGGGCTTGTCGCGTTTATACTGTATGATTTTGTTTTAACACGGTTCGTTATTATTTATGACAGAAAATGGAGAAAATATTTTAAAAGGTATTTTAAATAAAGATTGTTTTTTACGCTTTGCGGTTTTATAATTAAAACAATCTACTGAATACGAGGTGGTCAGTTTGAAAAAAGACAATATCAGAATAGGTGTTATAGGTTTAAGCGGCAGGGGCAGCGGTATGTTGGGCGAGCTTCTTGATGTTCAGGGCGTTACCGTGCCCGCCGTTTGTGACAAATATGAAGACAGGGCTCAGAACGGCAAAAAAATCGTGCTTGAAAAAGCCGGATACAATGCCGACGCATACACAGATTATAAAGAGCTTCTTGCGAGAAATGACATTGATGCCGTTATGATTTCCACCACCTGGATTACGCACGCCAGAATAGCTGTTGACGCTATGCGGGCAGGCAAGCACGCGGCGATAGAAGTCGGCGGCGCCGCCTCAACAGAGGAGTGCTGGCAGATGGTCAGAACCTCAGAGGAAACAGGCAAGTTCTGTATGCTGCTTGAAAACTGCTGTTATGACCGCAATGAGATGGCGCTGTTCAATATGGTAAAGCAGAACCTTTTCGGTGAAATTGTGCATATGGAAGGCGGTTATCAGCATGACCTGCGTGATGAAATATGTTTGGGCAGAGAAAACCGCCACGGCAGATTATTCAATTTTCAGCACAGAAACGGGGAGCTCTACCCCACGCATCAGCTCGGCCCTATCTCAAAGGCGCTTTCAATCAACAGAAGCAACCGTTTTCTCACCCTTGTGTCAATGGCATCCAAATCACGCGGACTCAATGAATGGATAAAGAAAAACAAAGGCGAAGATTATGATTTAGCGAATTATCCTTTTAATCAAGGCGATATTGTCACAACAATGATTAAGTGCGCCCGCGGCGAAACAATAGTTCTTACCCATGACTGCTCACTGCCGAGAGCATACTCACGCGCCTACCGTATTCAGGGCACAAAGGGCATTTATATGGAGGACGGCAACAGAATTCATCTTGAAGATTACACGGAAAACACCGAAGAGGACGGATGGATGCATTCCTGGGAGGATTTTGAGAAATACCGTGAAAAATACGAGCATCCCCTTTGGCGGAAATATACAACGGAAGGTGTTCACGGCGGCCACGGCGGAATGGATTTTCTTGTTCTGAACGCTTTTGCGGAAGCGGTGAGGGAAGACGACGCTCCCCCCATTGATGTTTATGACACCGCGGCATGGATGGCGGTAACCTGCCTTTCCGAGCAGTCAATCGCTATGGGCAGCCACCCCGTTCCCGTTCCCGATTTCACAAACGGAATGTGGATTGACCGCGAGCCTTATCGCAGGGGTATGTACTGCCTTGAAGAGGTTTGCAACGATTATTTTTCAACAGAAGGGAATAAGGAATGAGTTATTATATAGGTATTGACGGCGGAGGAACCAAAACCGCGTTTGCCCTTTTCAACGAAAAGAAAGAGATTCTTTTTGAGCATAAGGGTCCCGGAAGCAACCACGAAAACCTTGAATCCTCTTTTGACGGCGCTTCAGACATTATAATTGAAGGTGTCACCGCCCTGTGTGAAAAAGCCGGCATATCACTTGAATGTGTTGACTACACCCTTATGGGGCTCGCCGGTATAGACCACCCTTACCAGCACGATGAAATGGCAAAGCGGTTAACAGCGAAAGGTCTTAAGAATTTTTCCATATATAACGACGGCTTTATTGTTGTGAAAGCCGGCTCGCAAACAGGGGCGGCAATAGGATATAACTGCGGAACCGGTGTTTGCTGCAACGCCGTTGATTCAGAGGGAAAGATGCTTCAGCTTGCCGGTCTGGGCGATTTCACCGGTGATTTTTGCGGCGGTGTATGGATAGCCGGGCAGACATTCCGCCTGATTTATGATGACATTTACGCTATGGGTGAAAAAACGGTATTGTCGGAAAAGGCTTTTAAAACATTCAACCTCAAAAGCCGTGAAGAATTCCTTGCCCTTGTTGCGAAGCTTGAGGATGAGAACAACGACGATTATATAAGACCGTTTCTTGACATATTCTTTGAAGCGGTTGAGGAAGGCGACAAGCCCGCGCTGGGAATTGTTGAGCTTATGTCTGACAGAGGCGCGCTGTTCATCTCCGCGCTTGCCAAACAGATGAAATTTGACGGTGACGAGATTGAAGTTGTTTTGTCCGGTTCAATAAATGTAAAACTTGCCAATCCTTTTTATATAAAGCTGCTCAGAGAAAAGGCTCAGAAGCTCAGCCCGAAAAAGCTGAAATTCATTGAGCTGAAATCAGCACCGGTTACCGGATGTATAAACTGGATTATGCAGGAATATATTAAATGAAAAGAGATTATTGATATGAGAGAAATCAATGTGGCTATTATCGGCTCCGGCAGCACATACTGCCCTGAACTGATAGACGGTTTTTTAAAAGCGCAAGACAGTCTTAAACTTAAAAGAATTGCCTTTATGGATATTGACGAGCGCAAGAGAACCATTGTGGGCAACCTTTGCATTCGTATGTTAAAACACGCGGGAATTGACTGTGAGACAATACTTACGGATGACCTTGACACCGCTTTAAAAGGCGCTGACTTTGTTGTGACACAGATAAGAGTCGGCAAACTTCCCGCAAGGCACCTTGACGAAACCATTCCGCTCAAATACAACCTCATCGGTCAGGAAACAACCGGCATAGGCGGATTTTTCAAGGCTCAGAGAACAATCCCCGTAATAAAAAATATCTGCGACAGAATTGAGGCTGTATGCCCAGACGCCTGGCTTATCAATTTTACAAACCCTTCCGGGATTATTACCGAGTTTGTTCTGAACAATACCAATGTAAAGTGCATAGGTCTTTGCAATGTTCCGATTGATATGATTGATGACACAAAAGAAGACCTCGGCGAGGAAATAGATTACACCTATGTAGGCCTTAACCATTTAAGCTGGATGACAAGCGTAAAGGTAAACGGCGAGGAAAAAATCGAGCAGCTGCTCGCGGAAGGCTTTACGCCGAAAGTTATGGCGAACATAAAAGACGACGGCTTCTCGCTTGAAACACTGCGCGCCATTCACGCAATTCCGTCATCCTACCTTCAGTATTATTACTGCAGAAACGCAAAGCTTGAGCATTTGCTTCACTCTGAAAAAAGCAGGGCTCAGGTCTGTATGGAAATTGAGGAAGAACTGCTTGAAATGTACTCCGACGAAGGGCTTTATATCAAACCGGCTCTGCTTGACCAAAGGGGCGGCCACAAATATTCGCTTGTGGCGGTTAATCTTATTAACGCTATTGCCAACGATATAAACGACAAACAGGTTGTAAACATCAAAAACGGCAACACGCTGCCCTTCCTGAAGCCCGATGATGTGATTGAGGTTGCCGCAATAATAGGCAAAGACGGCGCAAAAGCCGTGCCGGTAGGCGAAGTTACCAACAGGCACATAATCGGCCTTATGAGAGTAGTCAAAGAGTATGAAAACTACACCGTAAAAGCAGGAAGAGACGGCGACGAGGAGGCTGCGCTCAACGCCCTTCTTATACACCCGCTTATCGGCGACTGGGAAGCGGCTCACAAATGCTTTGAGGAAATGAAGGAAGCTCACAAACAGTATCTGCCGCAGTATTTTAAAAACTGAATACAGAATAAACAAACCTCTGTTTAAGCTTAACGCCTGAACAGAGGTGATTTTTTATTTATTATTATTCTATTCCCGCCGAGTCTTTATATTTGAGCACGCCCTCGGCCAAAGTCATATCATAGGGAGTGGTTATTTTAAAATTAAAAAATTCTCCGGTAACAATATGGATGGGAATATCCTGAACAAAGCAAACTTTTGTTGTTTCGGTAAGCTTTTTTCTTGTTTCGGAATCAAGTGATTCAAATGCTTTAATCAATGTTTTTATTCTGAAACCCTGCGGACTCTGCCCGGCGAACAGAACGCTTCTGTCGGGCATTCCCGAAACACTCTTTTTGTCATCCGAACGGATAATTGTATCATTGACAGGAATAACCGTGTTGCAAACATCGCAATAATGCAATTCGTTTATAACATCGTTGATTATTCTTTTTGTCGCGAAAGGTCTGACGGCATCGTGAATAAGAACAATGTCATCTTCATTTATAACATTATTGTTTTTTATTGAGTCAAGAATGTTAAGCAGGGTGCCTTCTCTGTCTTCACCGCCGCGGCAGATATGAAGCCTTTCATCTTTTCCGATGAACTGCTTTATCTGGTTTATCGCAAGATCATACCAGTCGCCGTTGGCGCCTATCCAGAGTTCCTCTATTCTTTCATCCGCGAACATCGCTCTGATGCTTCTTATAAGAATGGGCACTCCGCCGACTTCAAGAAACTGTTTGGGAACAGGTGAATTGAGCCTTGTTCCGGTTCCGCCTGCCAATATGGCGCAATAAACTTTACCGATTTTTTTCATTAAGCAATAAGGCAAAAATTCATTTTGCCCTTTCCTCCTCGCGTTTTAATAAGCATCTGACGGGTATTTTCTGAATTGCCGTAAACGGCAGTGAGAACGGTTTAAGTGAGAGAATTACGGTAACGGCAACGGCTATGCCGAAAACCATCGGCAGACCGTATTCCATTTCATCAAATATTTTCCACCATGCCAGAGTTTTGTCAATCCAGCAAAGATAAAGGAACCTGTGAAGAATGTAAACGGCAAGGGTTCTTGAGCCGAACCTTGTGAAAAACACTTTAACTCTCGGTACTATGGCAAAAAACGAGGCACCTGTTACAAATGCGAGCGCGTAAAACAAAAGGCGGCTGAGCCAGACCAGACCGTATTGCATATCAACAACCGGCATAACATTTTCATAAGAATTTGAGCAGGTAATTATTCTGCCCGGGTAGTATTCATCCAGAAGAACTATTACACATACGCATATTGTAAACAAAGGGATGGAAATAAAACGAATGTATGTATTGTTAAGCTTGCCGATAAGTTCCGGTGTGCAAAAGTAGCCTGCCATAAAGAACGGAAAATGAACAAACACTCTCGATAAAGACAAATCGTGGCCGACATTGGCGTCATATCCGATTATCAGTCCGATAATTATTCCGGAGATAATCACCGCGGCGCCTTTGAATTTTGAAAAAAACGGCAGCACAAGATACCAGACGCCGAGACACATAAGGAACCACAGCGATGACCTTGCGGAAACAATGCTGAAGCCCACTGACCGGTTGTGCAGAACAAGTTTTTCAAACAGGGAAACGAAAAGCTGCGAAAACAGATACAGCATAAAATATGAAAAAGCCCTCTGAACTTTCAGGCTGCCGTTTGCGCCGATATATCTTTTTGAAAAAAAGCCCGAAATAAAAATCATCAAAGGCATATGAAAAGTGTTAATCGTTTTCCACAATATGCCTATCGCGCCGTATTCAGTTTGAAAAGGCGAGACAGCGTGGGCAAGAACAACAAGAAAAATCAGAATAAACTTGGCGTTGTCGTAAAAATACAGCCTGCCCTTTTCATCCATAAACCTGCTTTGAGGTTTTTCGGGTTTAAAAACAGCTCCTTTTGCCATACAGCTCTACTCCTTATTACCGGGCATATATTTCTCTTTCTTTTCCAAAAACATTTTTTCAATTTCATCCGTTGACATTTCAGCGTATTTGCCGAGGCTGTAACTGTAAATAAAATGGTGTGATTTTCTTGTAGTGACCGGAGGCATCTTCATATAGTCGCCGAAATGACAAATCAGGTAATCCTCCCAGTGCGCCATTGTAGGCAGCATCATACCCTCAAACTCAAGGTAAACGGGCTCACCCCAATATTCTTTCGGAAATCTTTCCTGCTCGTAAGTGTAAATGCTTGCGGGGAGGCATACCCAGCTCGAGGTTTCTTCGGTGGAATATTTTTTTGCCCAGCGTTCCCAGTTCTTTTTAATAAACCATCTCGGAACAAATCTTAAAATCGAACAGCAGATATATCTCTTTATCTTTTTGCCTGTTGAAAAATCAAAAACAGGGAACGGTCTTGCTTTTTCGAGCATACAGGAGCGCCAGAATTTACATTTACGCTCGTGTTCAAGGCGCTTCTTTTCATCATCGGGACTGCCTTCAAGGGCAAGAATATCAAGGAACACTGCGCCTTTACGCCAAAAAGTGGTAAAATCCGTGCCTTTAATCTCAATTCTGTTATGGCAAAACGGCACACAGTCTTTATCAAGATAAAACTCATCGGGAAGTTCTTTTTGAGCGACTTTTATGAACCTGTCGTAATCCGGTCTCGGCATTGTTATATCAATGTCATCATCCCACGGAATAAATCCCTTGTGCCTTACCGCTCCGAGAATAGATCCGCCCGCGATATAATAAGTTAAATTGTATTTTTTGCAGATTCTGTCAAGCTCAAGCAAAAGCATAAGAACCAGAAGCTGGATTTTTCTTATATCGGAAGGCGCGACCTCCGCGACCTTTCTTTTATTCTGCCGTTTTTTGCCCATGAGCAAAAGTTTTCTTTTTAAAAGAGCTTTTGCGTATATCGGTGAGCAAATAATCTTTTCGATAATGTTTTTAAAGTCCCACGGTGAGGTAATCCACTTGTGTATTCTGACCGCCCTGCGCACAAGCGCGTGGTTACGGAACTTAAGAACATTGTGATTATATCCTTCAAACCTCTTCATAGCGCCGGTTAAATTAAAAACCGAAGTGCTTTTATTGAATATATTTACCCTTGAATCAAGTCTGATTTCATTATTGTAGAGGCAGTTTATCAAATAATAAGATTCGCTCAGCGCATAGTGGAGATATTTCCTTTTGGGAACGCCGAGCGCCTGTTCCGTTTTATCAAGGCTTACACCGCTGAACAAGAGCATCGCAGTTATTTCAAAGCCGGTAAAGATTCCTTTTTTAACGGATTTGACCGCGTCTTCCGGAGTAAGGCCTTTTTTCAGCAATTTTTCAATGACATTAATAAACTGAAATCTGTTTGCAAGAGCGTTACTGCCCGCGAAGATGCCCGAATTTTTAAACCCGTCCAATATGTTCTCAACAGAATAGCCTTTTAACAGCATTGTGCCGAAAATGTCACCGTATGAATAACCTTCCGAGAGCTTTTCGGCAAAAAATCTCTCCGTCTTTTTACAATTTGAAGGCAGCGCTTTGCTCAGCTGTGTGAGCGTTAAGCTGGCCCGGCTGACTTTTTCTTCAAACCTTTTTTCTGTATCAATGAAAAGGTTTTCCCATTCCTCAACTATTGACGAGCGCACGGACTGTGACAGATTGAGCCTTGCCTTTTCACGGTAGTTCTCTCTTTCGGTTTTATCCATATACTTGTCAAGAAGATTAAACACATTTTGAATATCGAAGGCGTTTGCGTACTCCGCGGGCATAGAACAGCCGCTGTATTCGGCGTCAAGCGCGAGAATGGCGGGAATGCCGGCGGTAACGGATTCCATAACAGTCTGCGGCATATGCTCACAATGCGCGTAGGTAATGCTGACGCCTGCCGTTCGCAAAGCTCGAAGGGGTTTAAGAACTTTTTG
>ONON01000225.1 GCA_900319455.1 uncultured Eubacteriales bacterium | reverse complement strand
CCGCCGCACAAAATGTCAAATACGAGCAGTGCTCGATAAAGAAAGGATAAAAATATGAAAAAACTGAGAAAAAGTATCGCATTGATTTTGGCTGTCGCAACATTATGTCTTTTGCTTGCGTCGTGCGGCAAGTCAAAAACACAAGGTTCCGGAAATTCTGAGGTGTCTGCAACAGATCAGACAAACAGCGCAGAAGATGACAGTTCAAAACTGTCCAAAGACTACCGTTCAGGCGAATTACAAATTGAAGGCGAAATCGTAACTCTCCCGATGAAAATGTCAGATTTTATGAAATCCGGATGGATAGTTAAGTATTCATCGTTAGAGGACGGCGAAATGCTTGAAGCAAAAGCCAACGATGCTGGTGTTTGGATTAACTACGCAAGCTTAACACTTGAAAAAGGGGAAGCTAAGGCAAGTTTGATTGTTAATAACTATACAAATCAGGATATTGCGGTTGAAGACGGATATATCAGCGAGATTGATATTGAAAAATGTGATGTTGTTATTCCCGGCGATTTTGAGTTGGGAAAAGCGACATTCGATGAAATAAAGGCGCAGTGGGGTAAAGCGGATTATTCCTCTGAAAACAAAACAGGTTCATCCCTGTCATATTATGTTGACCCGGATGCAGAAAAAACTTATAAATATTTTTTATCATTTGATGAAAACAATATATTGGAAAGTGTTAAACTTGAAAACGATAACATAGACCCGTCAATTGCGAGCGAAAGAAAACTTGATTTAATAAATCTTGACGCCTTGCAGGAAATTGAAAGCAAAAACAGTTTTGAAGTTGAAATTTTAAGTTTTGAATACTCAGGAAACAACAATGCAACAATTAAAATCAAAAACAATACCGGCGAAAAAATAACTGATGTTATTATTTTGGCAGTTGGATACCAGGAAAACGGTGAGCTTAAAGGAATAAACAGTATGTTTGGAGGCAATTATAATGCATATAATTCAGACAAATATGTCAAAGTGGTTGGATTAAACAAAATCGGAGCGGGTGAAATTTTGGAAACATCCATTCCATGCAGTTCTGTTTCGGGAATTAAAGGTATTGTGTACTCTTATGAAGATATTAACGGTGAAAATGTTGTTAACCCTGTTGCGGATGAATGGGTAAACAATGTGCAGCAATAAATAACTAAACCGGGGCTGTCCGAAAGGGCAGCCCCGGAAACATATATTCTTTTTTGATTAATTATTTCTCGTTCATTACTCTGCCGAAAATTTCGGTGTAGGCGTCTTCAACACCGCCCATATCGCGGCGGAAACGGTCTTTGTCAAGCTTCTCGTTTGTTTTCGCGTCCCAGAAACGGCAGGTGTCGGGTGAGATTTCATCAGCCAGAACTATTGAGCCGTCAGAGGTTTTGCCGAACTCAAGCTTAAAGTCAACAAGTTTTACGCCGAGGTTGAGGAAATACGCTTTGAGAACCTCGTTTACCTTGAACGCCATCTGCTTGATAAGGGCAATTTCATCTTTTGTGGCAAGTTTGAGCGCGAGAGCATGATACTCGTTGAGAAGCGGGTCGTGAAGGTCGTCGTTCTTGTATGAGAACTCAATTGTGGGCTCATCAAAAACAATGCCCTCCTCAACGCCGTAGCGCTGAGCGAAATGGCCGGCTGAAATGTTGCGTATAATAACCTCAAGAGGAACGATGGAGACCTTTTTGACTACGGTGTCTCTGTCGTTTATTTCTTTTACAAAATGGGTGGGCACGCCTTCCTTTTCAAGAATCTGCATAAGGAAATTGCTCATTTTGTTGTTGATAACGCCTTTGCCTGTGATTGTGCCTTTTTTAAGGCCGTCATTCGCTGTGGCGTCATCTTTGTAAGAAACGATAACGCAGTTTTCATCCTGTGTGGCGAAAACTTTTTTTGCCTTGCCTTCGTAAAGCTGAGCCTGTTTTGTAAGTTCCATATTTTTACTCTCCTTAAAGAATTTGTTTACCATTAAACTGTTACCGTGGCGTCAATGCCCAACAGTTCGCTGCGTTTTTCAAGCACCGGTTTAACATAATTGTTGAGGTAGTCCTCCGTTTGCATTGTGGCGCAGCCCGTGAATTTGCGCGGGTCAACAATTTCGTCAAGCTCCTCTTTTGTGAGGTTGAAGCGGCTGTCGGCGAGTATGCGCTCAAGCAGATTGTTGTTTGAACCGTTCAATTTAATCTCTTTTGTAACGGCAACGGAGTGTTCCCTGATTGCCTCGTGAAGCTCCTGACGGTCGCCGCCCTTCTGAACGCAGTGCATAAGAATATTCTCGGTT
>ONON01000208.1 GCA_900319455.1 uncultured Eubacteriales bacterium | reverse complement strand
TAATCGGGTAAACCGATGAAGAAGGGTAAGTAGGTTCAGGACTTTTCTCTCAGAGAGCCGCGGGTGCTGTGAGCGCGGCAGAAAACAGTGAATTGAATGGCCTTCAGAGGGCGAGCGGAAACGCGTTTGCGGAGTATGCGAGACGGGGCAGGACTCCCCGTGAAAAAAAGTCGGCATTGTCAGATGCGTTAAGCGGGCGTTGAAAAACGCCAAGCTGGGTGGCACCGCAGGATACTGTCCTGTCCCGGCATTTTGCCGGGACGGGATTTTTTGTTTTTTCCCGGCATATTAAAAAATCTTTTTATGAAAGGAAAAACAAAAATGAAAAACCAACAGATCCCTTACAAAACCTACCTTGAGTTCAATGAGATTCCGAAGCAGTGGTACAACCTGCGCGCCGATATGAAGAACAAACCGGCGCCGCTTCTCAACCCGGGCACACATCAGCCGATGAAGGCTGAGGAACTCGCACCCGTTTTCTGCGAAGAGCTTATTAAACAGGAGCTTGACAACGACACCCCTTATTTTGACATTCCCGATGAAATCTACGAGTTTTATCAGATGTTCCGCCCGTCGCCGCTTGTAAGAGCTTATTTTCTTGAGAAAAAGCTCGGCACCCCCGCAAAAATCTACTACAAATTCGAGGGCAACAACACAAGCGGAAGCCATAAACTCAACTCCGCGGTAGCTCAGGCTTATTACGCCAAAAAGCAGGGTCTCAAAGGCGTTACAACCGAGACCGGAGCGGGTCAGTGGGGCACGGCTCTTTCAATGGCTTGCTCGTTTTTCGGGCTTGACTGCAAGGTTTATATGGTAAAGGTTTCTTATGAGCAGAAGCCGTTCCGCCGCGAGGTTATGCGCACATACGGCGCGAGCGTTGTTCCTTCACCCTCAAATGAAACAAACATCGGCAGAAAGATTAACGCGGAACATCCCGGCACAACAGGCTCATTGGGCTGCGCCATTTCGGAGGCGGTTGAAGTCGCAACCTCAACACCGGGCTACCGCTATGTTCTGGGCAGCGTTCTCAATCAGGTTCTGCTTCACCAGTCGATAATCGGCCTTGAAACAAAGGCGGCGCTTGACAAGCTCGGCGAAAAAGCCGATATAATCATCGGCTGCGCGGGCGGCGGCTCCAACCTCGGCGGCCTCATCGCGCCATTTATGGGTGAAAAACTCAGAGGAGAGGCGGATTACAGAATTATCGCCGTTGAGCCGGCATCCTGCCCCAGCCTTACAAGGGGTGTTTACGCCTATGACTTCTGCGACACGGGCATGGTTTGCCCGCTCGCTAAAATGTACACCCTCGGCAGCGATTTCATTCCCGCTCCCAACCACGCCGGCGGCTTGCGCTACCACGGTATGAGCTCCATTCTCTCTCAGCTTTACGATGACGGCCTTATGGAGGCTGTTTCCGCCAAACAGACGGATGTTTTCGAGGCTGCCGAACTGTTCGCGAGAGTTGAGGGCATTCTCCCCGCTCCCGAAAGCTCACACGCCATTAAAGCCGCTGTTGACGAGGCGCTCAAATGCAAAGAGACCGGCGAAGAGAAAACAATCGTTTTCGGTCTCACCGGCACGGGATATTTCGATATGGTAGCTTATGAGAAATTCCACGACGGCAAAATGGATGATTACATCCCCACCGATGAGGAACTTGCCGCTTACAGAGAGAAGCTCCCCAAAATCGACTGATTGCCGAATAAATCACATATAATAAGAACAGACCGCCGCGGCGGTCTGTTTCGCGTTGTTTACTGTTTTTCAAGCGGATAATACCGGAGGTTGGTGTTGACAAACAGTGTGCCCAGGTTAAACGCCAAAATATAGGGCCTGCCGTCTTTTTCAACCACCGTCATCCCTTCGCCCTCACCGCCGTTGAGGTTGCGGTCGGCAAATTTTTCAACCGCGCCCGTTTCAACATCAACAGCGTAAATCGCCTGAGTTTCATCGTTTGTTGCGGCATAGAGCGTGCCGCGGTAAAACTCGGCGCCCTGAACGCTTTTTACCGTTTCGGCAAGGGGAACCTCTCCGGCGGGCTTCATAGCGTCATTTACATCATAAATCAGGATTTTCTCCGGCGTTTTGGAGTGGTCAAAAGCGTAAAGATAACCGTTTTCGGGGTTTACGCATACCCAGGGCAGGCCTCTGGTGTGCGTTTGGCTGTCAAGCTCATAATACTTAATAAACTCAAGGCTTTCGGCGGAATAAACGCCCACCGCGGGGTGCTTCCACACCTTGCTGTCTTCCATACCGGCGTAAATGAGGCCGCCGTAATAACTTATGCCGCCTATGTGCTTTATGCCCATATCGCGCAGTTCGGCGGGGATTGCCGAAAGATTCAAAGCTTCACAGCTTTTGCCGGTAATATCGGTTTTGTAAAGCGTGGTTTTGGAGCTGAAATAAAGATATTCGCCGTCGGTCGCAACCCCCTGAGAGCGGAAGTAAGCGCCTATGCCGGCGATGTTGACGAACATTTCATCGGCGCGCTTCCCCGCGGGAACGGTATCCACCGCCGCCGTAAGCGCGGAAAGGGGCATAAGAAGCACGGCGAAAACACAGGATAAAACACGGATTAATACTGCCATAACGCTGCATACAATAAAACCTTATGCAAAAGCGGAGGCTTTACTGTTTCTCCTTTCGTTTCAGTTATTTCTTCGCCAGTGAAAAAGATATTGCTGAGCTATGCCCGCGCTGCCCCGCGTGCATTCCGGCATACCGCCGGGGTAGAGTTCGGAGAGTATCCTTTTAACCCATACATCAACGGGGAAGGCATCGGCTCTGCCCAGACCGTAAAGCAGGGCGCAGGCGGCAACCTTGTCGCCCACTCCTTTTATTTTTTTAAGCTCGGCGGCGGCTTCGTCAAGCGGCATAAGTCTGATTTTCTCAAAATCAATCTCACCGTTTTTCACTCTGACGGCGGCGTCATAAATATATTTGGCGCGAAAGCCGGAGCGTATCGGGGCAAGGCCGTCAATGCCCGCCTCAACGATTTTTTCGGGAGAGGGGAAGGTGTAACCGCCGTTTTCAAGCCTGTTGCCGAGCAGAGCGCAAAGGCGCGCAACAATGCCTTTTATGCGGGGAATGTTATTGTTTTGCGAGATTATAAATGAGCACAGCGCCTCCCACGGCTCCTGGTTGAGTATGTGTATGCCGCCGCAGAAATCCACGGCTTTTTTTAAGTTTTCATCGGCGCGGTAGGCGGTTTTGAGTGCCTCGTAATCTCTGTCAAGGTCAAAGTATTTTCTCCATACCGTTTCAAACTCCGTTTTGTCAACATTGAACAGAGTTACTTCCCCCTCGCTTTCACGAAGAGTCAGAGCCCTGCCGTAAGCCACTCCGTGCCAAAAACCGTTTTCATCCGCGCTCCAGCGGAACGCCTGACCGCAATCGAGACTTAACGCGGCGCTGAAACCGGGGGCTTTGAGAACGGTGTTGTTATTTTCTGATTTCGCAAAAAAATTCGGGTTCATTTTTTCACCTTAAAGTTACAAAATTGTAATAAATTTGTTATTGAATCGGTATGAAAAAGGGGTTGACATAAAGTTTTTATAACCGATTGTAAAATTCTTCTCAAGAATAAAAAACAGGGTTTCCACCTGAAATTCGCTGTAAAACCCCTAAAAATGGCGGAGTTATTCACATTATCCACACAGTTTTCCACAATTAACAAAAATCGGGTGAATATACAGATTGTATATTGCGCTTACAAAACGGGAATAAGCCCGATTGAGCAAACTGACGAAAATTCAGTTTTTGTTCGGTGAGTTTTTACAAAAATCCGACATACAGCAACGCTCGCAGTCGGGGCGCCTCGCTACGCATACCGCTCTGCCGTGAAGAACGCACCTGTGGCAGAAATCGTTGCTTTCGGCGGGGTCAAGCAGTTTGCGCAATTCTTCTTCAACCTTTTCGGGCGCTTTTGTGTCAACAAGCCCGAGCAGGTTTGTTATTCTTATAACATGGGTGTCGGTTACAACGGCGGGCTTGCCGAAAACATCGCCGAGAATGAGGTTGGCTGTTTTTCTGCCCACTCCGGGCAGGGAGGTCAGTTCCTCCATTGTGCCGGGAACCTCGCCGCCGAAACGCCCGATTATCATTTTGCACATATTGACAATATCCGCCGCTTTCATTCTGTAAAAGCCGCAGGGCCTGACAATATTCTCAACATCCCCGGGCAAAGCGTTTGCGAAGGCGTGAACATCGGGATATTTCGCGAAAAGCTCCGGGGTTACAAGGTTTACCCTCGCGTCGGTGCACTGGGCGGACAGTCGCGTGGCAATAAGCAGTTCAAGGGGTGTTTTGTAATCAAGCGAGCACAGAGCGCCGGGGTATTCTTTTTTTAATGCGCGAACGGCGAGCGCCGCGATTTCTTTTTTTGTCATGGCTTTATCCTTTCGGCAAACACAGCGTTGAAACGGTGATTATAATACCGCAGTCCAATTATAAATTAATTGTAAACTTTGTTAACATATTTTTCAAGTCATTGATTTTAAAACAGTGTTGTGATAGGATAAAAATGCGAAAAAATATTTAATGGGGGAGGATGAACTTTAATGAAATCAAACATTATGAGAGCGGTAAGCGTTCTTATGTGCCTTGCCCTTGTCATTACCGCGTTTGCGGCCTGCAAAAAAAAGGGCGGCGGCGAAACAGATGAGAGCGTCACCGCTCAGGGCGACTGGTCGCAGGGCGTTCCCGCGAGCAGAGTCGATCTTACCGATGAGGAAATAACAGAGCTTGTCAAAGAGGCTCTCGGAGACAAGATGCCGGCAGATTTCAACGGCGACCTCGCGACCTTGTCGGGCGATGAAATAGGGCTTGTAAAAGCCAAGGCGGAGGAACTGGGCTACTACTTCATCAAAAACTCCGACGGCACCTTCACCGTGCAGAAAACCGTTTCGCTGGTTAATGTTTCGGATGACAGCGTTGTTGCCCTTGTTGAGGACGCTCTGGGCGAAGACGCGGCGAAGGATTTCAACGGCGACCTCGCTTCACTTGATAAGAAAGAACTTGAAAAGGTCAAAGAATACGCCGAAGACAAGGATGTTTATATTGTAACCGATGATGAAGGCAAACCGGAGGCGAAGGTTGACGCCGCGAAATCATCCGATTCATCCAACAAAAAATACCGTCAGGCTGAGGTCACAACCACGGTAATAGATATGGTAAACGGAACAACGGCAAGGTCATCCGGCAGCAGACCCGGTTCAGGCTCGGGTTCGGGCGGCGGCTCAGGTTCGGGTGGCGGCTCAGGTTCGGGCGGCGGCGGCAATTCCGGCAATACCGGCGGCAATACCGAAACAACAACATCGGCCATTGAAGGCAGGCAGATTGTCACCTCCATAACCTCAGACTGGCTCGAGGGTTTTGAAAACAAAACATCCGCTCTCACGGCTGCTGCTGCCTGCGATGACGGCGGAATGGTTCTTGCGGGCTCATCTGTCAGCGGCAATTCATCAACAGCCTCCATTGTAAAGTTCAGCTCGAAC
>ONON01000210.1 GCA_900319455.1 uncultured Eubacteriales bacterium | reverse complement strand
TAAAATTATAACATAAAGATTATAATGGGGAGGTTTGCGGATGGTTATTGAAGATAAAAGCGGGATTAACTCCGCGGAACTGCGCGCCGCTCTTGAAAAATCGCTTGAGGACAAAACGCTCAAACGGATTCTGATTCTTCCGCCCGACTACACAAGGCTTTATTCGGGAGCGGGGAAAATCACCGCCGCCTATTACGATATTCTCAAAGACAGTTGCGAAATTGACATTATGCCCGCTCTCGGCACTCACGAGCCGATGACGAGAGAAGAATGCCTCGCGTTTTTCGGTGAAGGCGTGCCGTTTGAAAAAATTATTGTTCACAACTGGCGCAAAGATGTTGTGAAAATCGGCGAAGTCCCCGCCGCTTTCGTTTCGGAGGTTTCGGAAGGGCTTGTAAACGACAAGATAGATGTTGAGGTCAACAGGCGCATTGTTGAAGGCGGATATGACCTGATTATTTCAATCGGTCAGGTTGTGCCTCACGAGGTCGTAGGCATGGCGAATTACTCCAAAAACATTTTTGTCGGCTGCGGCGGAAGCAGTATGATAAACTCCTCCCACATGCTCGGCGCGTTTTACGGGCTTGAGCGCATTATGGGCAAAGACTATTCACCTGTGCGAAAGGTTTTTGACTACGCGCAGGAGCATTACCTTGCGGACCTTCCGCTTATGTATGTGCTTACCGTTACCACTAACGAGGGCGATGAAACGCTCATTCACGGTCTGTTTATAGGCGACAGGCTCGGCAACCAGCGTTTTCTTTTTGAAAAAGCCGTTGAAATGAGTCAGAAGCTCAACCTTATTCACTTAAAAGAGCCGATTAAAAAAGCTGTTGTTTATCTCGACCCGCGTGAGTTCAAAAGCACATGGCTGGGCAACAAGGCCGTTTACAGAACAAGAATGGCAATAGCCGACGGCGGCGAGCTGATTATTCTCGCGCCCGGCGTGCGCAAATTCGGCGAGGATGACGCAAACGACGCGCTCATACGCAAATACGGCTATGTCGGGCGTGAAAAGGTGCTTGAACTGACCGGCGCGAACGCCGACCTTCAGGGAAATCTCTCTGTGGCGGCTCATCTGATTCACGGCTCCTCTGACGGCAGATTTTCAATTACATACTGCACAAAACTGCTTACAAAAGAAGAAGTTGAGAGCGCGGCGTTCAAATATATGCCTTATGACGAAGCGGTAAAAAAATACAACCCCGAAAAACTGCGGGACGGGTTCTGTACCCTGCCGGACGGAGAAGAAATCTTTTATGTCAGCAACCCCGCGCTCGGTCTTTGGACCGTTGACTGAAAAAACATATTGCAGAAAGGACTGTTAATATATGAAAAAATCCGACATAGGCCTTATCGGGCTTGCTGTTATGGGTGAAAACCTTGTTATGAATATGGAGAGCAAGGGCTTTACCGTCTCTGTATATAACCGCACAACCGAAAAGGTAAAAAAATTTGTTGAAGGCAGAGCGAAGGGCAAAAACATCACCGGAACATACAGCCTTGAAGAACTTGTTGCTTCACTCGAAAAGCCGCGCAAGGTAATGATGATGATTAAGGCGGGCAAGGCCGTTGATGACACAATTGACAGCCTTATTCCTCTGCTTGAGGAAGGCGACATCATTATTGACGGCGGCAACTCACATTTTCCCGACACAATAAGGCGCACCTCTTATGTTGAGAGCAAAGGGCTTCTCTACATCGGCACCGGCGTTTCGGGCGGCGAGGAAGGCGCACTCAAAGGCCCCAGCCTTATGCCCGGCGGTTCAAAAGCCGCGTGGGAGAGTGTAAAACCCATTCTTCAGGCAATCTGCGCAAAGGTTGAAGACGGCTCGCCATGCTGTGACTGGGTAGGTGAAAACGGCGCGGGTCACTTTGTAAAGATGGTTCACAACGGTATAGAATACGGCGATATGCAGCTTATCTGTGAGGCATACCAGCTTATGCGCGATCTTCTCGGTATGAGCGATGACGAAATGCACGATATATTTGCGCAGTGGAATGAGGGCGAACTTGACAGTTATCTGATTGAAATCACCCGCGATATTCTCGCCTATAAAGACGAGGATGGCTCGCCGATAGTTGAAAAGATACTTGACACAGCCGGTCAGAAGGGTACGGGCAAATGGGCAAGCATTGCGGCTCTCGACGAAGGCATTCCCCTTACTCTCATAGGCGAAGCGGTGTTTTCACGCTGCCTGTCGGCAATGAAAGAAGAAAGAGTTGCCGCTTCAAAGGTTCTGAGCGGCCCCGAAATAAAGTTTGAAGGTGACAGAGAGCAGTTTATAAAAGATATAAAAGACGCTCTTTACGCCGCGAAAATCGTTTCATACGCTCAGGGCTACACTCTTATGAGGGCGGCGGCAAAAACCTACGGCTGGAACCTCAACTACGGCGGAATCGCCCTTATGTGGAGAGGCGGCTGCATAATAAGAAGCGTATTTTTAGGCAAAATCAAAGAGGCATACGACAGCAATCCCGAACTGAGCAACCTTTTGCTTGACCCCTATTTCAAGGGCATAATCGAAAAGGCTCAGGCGGGCTGGAGAAGAGTATGCGCGACCGCTCTCGCGAACGGCATTCCCGTGCCCGCGATGACAACCGCGCTGAGCTACTTTGACGGCTTCCGCTGTGAGAGACTGCCCGCGAACCTTCTTCAGGCACAGCGCGACTATTTCGGCGCTCACACTTACGAAAGGCTTGACGCTCCGAGAGGCACATTTTTCCACACAAACTGGACAGGTGAAGGCGGAGACACGGCGGCAACGCAGTATAACGCATAAGGAGAAAAACTATGCTTAACATTAAAAAAGATTACACCTGGGCTCTTGTAGTACCCACAAGTATGGGCGTGAGAATCTGCCCTCCCGACGGTCAGCCGGTTGCGTCAGGCAACCTGTTTATGATGCAGGCAACAAGTGCCGAGACAAATGTAGCGAGCATATCATCCTATTTAGGGTTGCCCGTAAAAGTTCTTACAACCTTTGTTGAAGGCAGCCCGATTGCGGATTTTATTAAGCGCGATCTCCGTTCAAGGGGCATGGTTTATGAGGGCAGAGATGTTCCTCAGGGCGGCCCCTGGGGCTACCGCCACCAGTTCAACATAGCCGACAGCGGCTACGGCTCGCGCGGGCCGAGAGTATGCAACGACAGAGCCGGCGAGGTCGGCAGAACGCTCAATGTTGAAGACTTTGATGTTGACCGTATTTTCGGCAAAGAAGGAGTGGCTGTTTTGCACCTTTCGGGGCTTATCGGCGCGCTTTCACCGGAAACGGGAAAATTTTGCCTTGAACTCGCGAGAGCCGCTAAAAAATACGGCACTCTCATTTCATTTGACCTCAACTACCGCGCCACTTTCTGGAAAAACAGAGAAGATGAGCTTCGTGAAATTTTCACCGAAATTGCTTCAATAGCGGATATTCTCGTTGGCAACGAAGAGGATTTTCAGCTCTGCCTCGGTATTCAGGGTCCCGAAGCGGGCGGCAAGGATCTTTCTTCAAAAATCGACGGTTTCAAAGGGATGATAAACTGCGTTCGTGAGAGTTTTCCGCATGCGAGCGTTTACGCCACCACTCTGCGCCAGGTTGTAAACGCGAACACTCACCTTTGGGGAGCGATTATGTTTTGCGACGGCGAATGGCAGGTAGTTGAGCCCCGTGAAATCAGGGTGCTTGACAGGATAGGCGGCGGCGACGGCTTTGTCGGCGGCCTGCTCTATGCTATTCTTAAAGGCTGGGAGAGCGAGCAGTGGATTCAGTTCGGCTGGGCAACCGGCGCGCTTGCCACCACTTTCTTAACCGATTACGCGCAGCCCGCCGATGAGGATATGGTATGGAGCGTGTGGAGCGGCAACGCAAGGGTAAAGAGATAAAAGCAAAAAGGTATAAAAAGAGGGCTGTGCGCTTTGCACAGCCCTTTAAACTTAAATGAATGTGTCTCTCAAATCGTCAACAATATCATATTTTACAGTTTGCTTAATCATTTTATTATAATCAACGCCAAATCGTTTGTAGTACTGCTTAGCATAAGCTTTTGTTACTCTTGAGTACAGTTCTATAATACTATTGATTATATCGTGATTACTTAATTCGTTTTTGATTTTGCTTTCATCTCTATTTTCACATTCAAACTTTGCAAAAAAGTCAATTAAGTAATATGGAATTGGCGTTCTTGCATCTTCATTTTTAGCTTTTTCTTGTTCTGCTCTTTTGTATAATAAATACAAATCAATAAGGGAATCCATCGTTACATTATCATTCTTAATAAAATCGACTGCTGTATTATATGGTGTGCTGTCAAATCTAAGCATTTGGCTCTTTTTTGTATATGCTGTATATCCGCCTTCTACAAAAGCATTGATAACTTGTAATAATTTTTCAAGGGGAACAAAAAAGTCATCAACTCTATTTGGTAAAGCAATCCCAAATTTATCAAATTTTTCGCTACATAACTCCTTGAGTTTCGTTACGGATTTGTATTTTCCTTTAAACTTATTTTTGTCACTTTGCTTTATTAACATTAACAGACCTTTTTTCTCAAATTCATTTTGCAATCGCAAAAACTGACTGGTATTTGCAACAAAGGTCTTTTCATCAATTCTGTTTTGTGAATTATTATATTTTACAATGTTTTTATATAATTCCTCTTCACGGTCATTTTTCCTGTCTATAACAAGTATTTTCAGCATCACAAATGAATCTTTAAATTCATTTTCCAAATCTGTTGGAGAAACATTCTTTAAAAACTCATAAATAGTATTGACTGTCTGACATCCATTAACAATTTGTGGATTGTTAACTTCAAAAACGGCATTCATATTATAGTCAGATTTTTGAGTGCTGACTTTTGACATAGCATCACATATGATTGTTATTCCATTATTATAGTAGAAAAAATTTTTTCGGTCTTCTTTGTCTTGCAATGTTTGATATATGCCCTTGTTGACTCCTTTGTTTCCAAGATATTCACGAATGTTTTTATCAAAAATTGGATAGTTTTTTTCAATAGCATAGCGGTACAATCTATAAATAGAAACTACAGGTGTCATAACATAGCGTGCATCAAAAACATTTGCCAGTTTATACGCTTCATTATTTATATTTAGTATTGTTGCATTGTTAACACTCTCAACTTTTACAGTTATGTTGCTGCGAGTTTGCTGAATCTCATTATAGTATCTATTTTTAATATCATCTAGATAAAAAATACTAGCAATATATTTAGGATGGGCGGCGTTAAAATCTTTTATATAATCATCAGCTTCTTTTGAATGAATATTATTAGTAACAAATAGTTGTAAATGGACCGTAAATTCTGGATCAGATTTCAACTTTGTGAAAGCCTGCTGTAACTCAGGCGATTTTTTATAAGTACCATTTTCTAATGCGGTTATTCCACGAATCAAAAAATCATTCTTTACATAGTTGCTTTGTAATGGTGTTTCGTCTGAATAGTATTTGTTTTGAATCAAAAAAATATCTTTGGTATCTTCATAAATCTCATAGCAATCTATTCCCATATCGCTATATTCTATTATTTTTTCTTCTATAAGCTCCTCTTCCTCGTAAAACAGTTTATCAAGAATCCAGTAATTGAAAGCCCATTCATCCTTATTGATATTATCCACGTATTTTAGGTTACTTTGGTACTCTAAAATGTCTTGCTTAATTTGATTTTTAAAGTTTTCCATAACAAATCCCCTTACAAGTGATTGATATAGTTATTATATAAATAAATATATAAACTGTCAAATGTATTTGATTCTAGTCAAATAGAAATCCTGTAATCACTTTTCTTGATAAAAAATAACCGCTGTGTTAACAGCGGTTATTTTGGTATAATTACTGTTCTACTTCGTAAACACTGACCTTTTTGCGGTCTTTGCCCATACGCTCAAACCTTACTGTGCCGCTTACTTTCGCGTACAGAGTATCATCAGAGCCGATGCCGACATTGGTGCCGGGATGGATGTGAGTGCCTCTCTGTCTTACAAGAACATTGCCCGCAAGAACAAACTGGCCGTCAGCTCTTTTGGCGCCGAGTCTCTTGGATTCGGAATCTCTGCCGTTACGGGTTGAACCCATACCTTTTTTATGAGCAAGAAGCTGAATGTTTATTTTAAGCATTGCTTTACACCTCCGTAAATTATTTTAATGTTTTCGGGATATTCTTTTGCAAGTTCTTTTATATGCAGTTTAAAACCTTTCAGAACTGTCTGAACCGCGTCAGAATCTTCTTTGACGGTAAGTTTTATGCTGCCTTCTTGCGCGCTTGCGTCGGCGTCAGCTTTGATTATTTCGGTTACGGTGTTTGCAGCCATAAGAGCGGCGGATGTAACCGAAGCGCAGACTGTATCTTTGCCGTAATCGCCGTAATCGGCGTGACCTGTTAATGAGAACCCCGAAATGTTTTCACCTTTGATAAAGAACAAAACCTTTATCATTTTAATTACGCGTTGATAGCTGAGATTTCTACCTTAGTGTAGGGCTGTCTGTGACCCATCTTGCGTTTTTCGTTCTTTTTGGGTTTGTAAGTAAAAACAGTTACCTTTTTTGCTTTGCCGTTTTTGACAACCTTTGCCGTAACTGTTGCGCCCTTAACATAGGGAGCGCCGACGGAGATGCCGTCATCATTGCCGATTGCAACCACATTCTCAAATGTGTAGTCGCTGTTTTCTTCTGCGTCAAGCTTTTCAATAAAGACCGTGTCGCCGGGCTCTACTTTGTACTGCTTGCCGCCGGTTTCAATAATTGCGTACATAATTTTCTTCCTTTTTTTAAGACTCGCTATGTGAGGCACACAATGTGTTTTCGGGCATAACAAGCCCGCCCCTGATAAGCGGCGTAAAGATTATAGCACAGCAGTCAAGCCATGTCAAACATTTTTTTGTAATATGATAATTATTTTATATTGTTTTGATTTTTCGCGGCCGTTACGGTGTTTTTCATAAGCATTGTTATTGTCATCGGGCCCACTCCTCCGGGCACCGGAGTGATTTTTGAGCAGTGCGGAGCAACATCATCAAAATCTACATCTCCGCAGAGTTTTCCCTCACTGTTGCGGTTTATGCCCACATCAATAACAACGGCACCTTCTTTTACCATATCGGCGGTAAC
>ONON01000211.1 GCA_900319455.1 uncultured Eubacteriales bacterium | reverse complement strand
AACATTTATAACTTTTTTATTCATAGAGCCTCTCCTTTTTCAAGAGCGGCAGCGACGCTTTGTGCCGCGAGCCTGCCCGTTGAGAATGCAATTTGCAGATTAAAGCCGCCTGTGTAGGCGTCAACATCAATAACCTCGCCCGCGAAATACAGACCTTCTGTGAGCTTTGACTGCATGGTTTTGGGATTTATCTGCTTTGTGTCAACACCGCCCGATGTCACAATCGCCTCTTCAACAGGGCGGTAATCCGTTATTGTAACGGTGAAGTTCTTTAAAAGGACGGCAAGGTTTCTGCGCTGTTCCTTTGTAATCTGGTTTACCTTTGCGGCCATTGGAATTTTGCTGAGTTTAACTATAACGGGAACAAGTTTTTTCGGCAACAGCGAATTGAGCGCGTTGATAAAATTTCTGTTAATGTTCTCGGAAAAATCGCGCAGAATTCTTGTGTCAAGCTGTTCCTCACTCAAAGCGGGTTTTAAATCAATGCTGATTTTATACCGCCCTCGCTCCATTTCTCTCATGTGCGAACTTGCCGAAAGAATAACGGGCCCCGAAACGCCGAAATGAGTAAAAAGCATTTCGCCGAAATCTTCATATATTATTTTATTGTTCTTTTTTGTGTCAAAAACCTTTATTGCTATATTGCGAAGCGACAGCCCCATAAGGTCTGTGCAAAAGCCTTCATGCGCCTCAAGCGGCACAAGAGAAGGTCTGACCGGAACTATGCCGTGGCCTGCCTGCTTTGCGAGAATGTAGCCATCGCCTGTTGAACCTGTTTGCGGATATGACACACCGCCGGTTGCCACAACAACTTTTTCGGCGTTAAAAACAGTGCCGTCCTGCGCTTTTACGCCTTTTACACAACCGTTTTCAATAATCAGTTCCGCCGCTTTCGCGTTAACCGTTCTTACTCCGTTTTTCGCTGCATAAGAAACAAGGCAGTCAACAATATCAGACGCTTTATCCGAAACGGGAAAAACTCTGTTGCCACGCTCCCTTTTAAGAGGCACTCCCCTGCTCTCAAAAAAATCTATTGTGTCCGCCGGCATAAAATTTGAGAACGCGCTGTATAAAAACCTGCCGTTCACAGGCACAAAAGTGATTAATTCCTGAAGCGAGCGGCAGTCATTTGTAACATTGCAACGCCCTTTGCCCGTAATCATAACCTTGCGTGCGGGGCGCTCATTGCGTTCAAGAAGAATTGTGTCAACTCCGTTTTCGGCGGCGGTTCCTGCCGCCATAAGCCCCGCGGCGCCCGCTCCGATAACAACAAGCTCTGCTTTCACGGGGTTTCCTCCCCGCTGTCGGTGCGGTAAACCCCGTACTCCTGCCAGATATTTTCAAGCGTAATCAGGTTTTTGTAAACCCGGTCGCTTTTTTCTCTTGCCGCTTCCGCTATCAGGGCGTTTAAAAGGCTGAGCGGAGCCACAAGCGAATCAACAAAAGAGAGCATATTGCTTTTTGCCGTTAAAAGGTATGTGGCGTACTGCGCTATGGGTGATGTTTCGCTGTCTGTCAGAGAGATAATCGAAGCGTCTCTCTCCGCGGCAAAGCGAAGAGCCTCAAGGGTTTGATTTGAATAACGGGGAAAGCTGATTGCTATGCACACATCCCTGTTTGTTATTCTGTAAAGCTTGTCAAACATTTCACCGGTGCCGGATGTGTCAACAAGGGTAACATTATCATAAACAAAATTCATATAAAACGCCGCGAAGTTGGCAAGCGAAGCGGCGCTTCTCGCGCCTAAAATAAATATTTTTTCCGCCTTGTTTATGGCCTCAACGCTGCCGGCGAACGCTTCGCGCGAAACGGATTCACGGGTTGCCTTTATCATTTCTATATCCGCGGAAAGCGCGTTGTCAACCATATCGCCCTCGCCTACCCTGCCTGCCGTAACAGCCATTCGCTGAACGCTGTTGAGCTGACTGCGGACCGTCTCCTGCAACGCTTTCTGCAAACCGGGGTAACCTTTATAGCCGAGATTGGAAGCGAAGCGCACAACAGTGGATTCACTGACCCCCGTTGCCTCGCCGAGCTTAACGGCAGTCATAAAAGCGGCCTTTTCATAATTATTTTTTATGTAGTCGGCTATGCGTTTATGGCCTTTTGAGAGTTGTTGATAGTTTTCTTCTATTTTTTTCTGAAAAGTTTTACTCATAAATAATCCTTACATTATTTTGCGTACAGCAGGCCGGTTATTGAGGAAATTTCTCCGTTTTTCAGTTCCCCTAACGCTTTTTTCAATGCGCCGCCGGCTCCCTTAACCGCTTTTTTCGCCTGTGATTTCATCTCGGGTGAAACATCGGCAAATGCCTTTATTCCGCCCGCCAGAGAATTGAGCGGGTGGCTCGCAAGCTCTGTCAGGGTGATTTTATCAATGCCGCTTATTACAGATGTGAAAACATCGTCAAGAGCACCGCAAAAATCAAAATCCACTCCCGAACAGATTTCGGCAAAAATCAAATCGGTAAGTTTTGAGAGTTTGTCGGTATCGGCAACCTTTTCAAGTTCTCCGCCGCTGATTTTCCAAGTGCCGAGGTCATGTTGAAACGCGCCTATGTGCATTTTGCTTGCAACGGCCTGATAATCATAATCGTGCGCAAGCATCATCCCTATCATAGAGCCGCTGGGCACAAAATGCCTGTAAACGGGCAGAATCTCATCATAAGCGGCTGTATTGAGAACAGAACTGCTGTGATAGCCGGGGCCGTCAAAATTGTAAACGCCGGTTATTCTGCTTCTTATTTGTTTATTAATTGTAACAGCCGTGCGCAGGGCTATATTGCCGCCCTTTGAGTGACCGCACAGCATAATGCCGCCCTTGTGAGCTTCAGCGAGTTTTTCAACATACTCCCGAGCGTAACCGTAGGCCGGAGTACCCTTTTTGATGAATATATCAAGGTCCTCCTTCCAGCCGGACACAGTGTCATCGGTGCCTCTGAAAACAACAACGGCTGTGCCGTCAGGCAGAATAAATGTGCCTGCCGCATACTGAATGGCGGGATTTATGCTGAAAACTTCTTCAACAGCCTGTATTTTAACATCGGCATATCTTCTGCGCGCCGCCATAAGCATTATGTTTTTGCTCGCGTCTTTCGGTATCATCAGTCCGAGCCGTCTGTATTTGCCGCCCATCATATTGAAAAGCTCGTTTGCCGCGTCCGCAAGGGCGACAGGCGCCTTGTCAAATGAAGACGAAACAACTCTTTCGAGCGGCATATAAAAAATCTGGCAAAGCACAAGGGCATCCGCGTCACAAAACGGATATTCCTCAAATGAAGTGTTGCCGAATTCTATTATGTATTCTCTTGCTCCTGCCATAACAATTCCTCCGTATATTTTCTGTTGTTTCAGCCTTCCCAAGGTCTTATGCGATAGGTTACTCCGAGATTTTTGCAAATTTCGGCACATTTTGCTTCTTCTTCTTTTGTAAGCGTGGTGTCAACGGTTGTGAGAACAACATTCGGAACATAATTCGCGGCTTCTTTCGCGAAATCAAGCATTGCGTAATAGGCGGCTTTTCCGAATTTGCTGCGAACAAGTTCATTGTAGCGGTCGGCGTCGGGCGTATTCAGGCTGATTGAAAGCGTGTCAATAAGCCCCTTCATTTCCGGCTCGATATTTCGCCCGTTTATCAGGTTGCCCTGGCCGTTGGTGTTTATGCGTATCGGTTTATTATAATTCTTTTTTATAAATTTTGCAACCCTTATCAGTAAATCGAATTGCTCCGTCGGTTCGCCGAAACCGCAAAAAACCACCTCGTCGTAGTCATCCATATTGTGATTATTCAGCGCCTCAACTACCTCATCGTAATCCGGCTCATGTTCAAGCCACAGCGAGTCGGATTCGCCTACCTTATCCATAGTCTGCCTGAGGCAGAAAACACAGGCGCATGAACAGCGATTTGTAAGATTTATATAAAGATTGTTATGCACTTTATAAGCTATGCACATTGATTTGTTCATTTTGATACTTCCTTATTTAAGTGAATGAAGAACCTCTTCAAAGCAGACGCCGTCGGTCAGAGGAATGTTAAGTTCAATGGATTTTTTTATGCAGCGGCTGATAAAAGAGGACGCTTTGCGTACGGAGACGGAAAACTCTACCCCGTTTACCGCGTCGGCGGCGACTATCGCAGAGAAAACATCACCGGTGCCCGAACGCGATGTACCGATTTTGTGAGTTCTGACTATATGAACCGCTCCGCCTTTTTCATAGCAGAAATTAGCAATATAGCTTCCCTGCCTTATACCTGTTATTACAACCTTTTCCGGGCCCTGCTCCGACAGAGCGGCGGCGTATTTTTCAACTTTTTCCGCCTTTATTTTTTCATCATAAGGCTCGTCAAGAAGAATGCACGCCTCTGTTAAATTCGGGGTGAGAATGTTCGCAAAGGCGGTAAGCTCTTTCATTTTTTCACACATTTCAGGCGTATAGGTTGAATATGTTCTGCCGTAATCACCCATAACGGGGTCAATAACGGTTATTGTGTTTTCGCCTCCGAACTGTTCAATAAAGCCGCGCACAATGGCTATCTGCGCCGCTGAGCCTAAAAAACCGGTACAGATTCCCGAAAATTCAAGCCCGAGTTTTTTCCACTCATCAATATAGCCCTGCATATTCGGGGTGAAATCCGTGAAATGAAAGCTGTCATAGCCCGTATGATTTGAAAGAATCGAAGTGGGCAAAGGGCAGCACTGCACTTTAAGCGCGGAAATTAACGGCAGCTGCACGGAAACCGAGCAGCGCCCGAAGCCCGTGTAATCGTTTATAAGCGCTATTTTCTTTTGATGGTTATGGTCCGGCATAAATGCTCCGTTCAAATAAAATCTTTTATGTCTTTCGCGTAATGACCCGAATCCCGGAAACCGTTTTCGGTTTTAATATCTTCGCCCCACTTGCGGGCGATTTCCTCATAGCTGTCGGTTCTGAGTTTCGCTCTCTCAAAACCGTCTTTGCTGCCCGTTATGCACCAGTCGCTCTCCCACATAAGGTGGCCGGTGGCTTTATAAGTCCAAAGCAGCCAGCTGAAATTGCAGCGGTTGAGGGTTTTGAGGCAGTTAGCCCATGTTGTTGTACCGAGAGGATAAAACTCGCCCATAAGCATCGGCACATCAAAATAATAAATTCTCGCGAGATAAACGAACAGGTTGAAAATAAAATCCGAATTCTGATAAAAATGCACCTGATAGACCATATTTTTCCAGCCCTTTACAAAAGCGTGCGGAAGGGCAAGCGGAGTCCAGATGCACTCAACCGTTATAATGTGAGCATCATCAACGGCGCGCACGGTTTTATACAGAATATCATAAATATATTCATTGTTTATCCTTCTTGTTATTTCGGTACCTTCGCAGTCACACATCGGCTCATTGAGAAGGTCATACATAGCGACGGCAGGGCTGTCTTTGAACCTTGTTGCTATTGCCGTCCAGAGTTCACAGGTGTATTTGCGGTATTGCTCGCCTTTTTCGGTCTTATCATAAAGACCGACCGATTTGGTTTTGCCGCTGTGCGGAGCGTCGCTCTGATAACCGACCGCGCCGTGCATATCGAGCACAACATAAATTCCGCGTTCGGAACACTCCTCAACTATCCAATCAAGGCGTGAAAAATCCCATTCGCCGTTTTCATTGAGGATTTTTCTGCCGTTGTCATCATAATAGAAATTGCGGAACCAGAACGGCACGCGCACGCAGTTGAAACCAAGCTCTTTTATGCGGTCAAGGTCATATTCCGTAATGAAATTGTCCTCATATTTATGAATGAGGGCGTACGCCTTCTCCTCGCCGAAACGCTCAATGAGTGTTTCATAAGCCTCATTGCAGTCGGAGACCTCCTCGTAGTTGTTTATCCAGTCCTCCCAGATAAGCCACGCGCCGAGATTTACACCTTTAAGAACAACCTTTTCACCTTTTTTATTAACGATATTCCTGCCCTTCGCGGCAAGAAAATCGTCCGCTGTGAAGGCTGCGGATTTCTCCGGTTTCGCGTCACCTGCGTATATTGACGGGCATACGGATAAAAGCATAACAAACGCGATTAACCCGGATAAAACTCTTTTTGCCGTTTTCATAACACCCCGCCTTTCTTTTAACCTTTATATTATACTACTGTTTTGCAAATGTGTAAAGCGGATAAATCAATAATACTCGTCAAAGTATTCTTCCGCTTCCTCATAATCGTAGAAATCATCATAATACCAGTCATAAAAGTCTTCCGCGTCGCCGAACTCGTCAACATCGCTGTTGTATTTCTTTTCGGTTGTTGTTTCTTCATAGTAATATCTTTTT
>ONON01000212.1 GCA_900319455.1 uncultured Eubacteriales bacterium | reverse complement strand
GGATAGGTGCCGTATTGAATAACAGAGCCAACAGGATAACCGATTGAGTTTGTGAAACCGTCCGAAACCGTTTTGACAGTAGCTGTAGGTGCGATTTCAAGAATATCGGGTTTTGCTATCAGTGAGCTGTTTTCGGTATCGACATCGCCAACTTTCCAGCTTCCGCCGATTGCCGCGGCGTATGCTTCAGCTATGGCAGTAACATCGGCATTATCGAGAATCTTAATTGAACCGCCGTCATCAAAACCTCTGCCGCCGCCTATGCCTGCTCCGCTGCCCTGATTGTTTCTGGTATCATCGGGTGAAGCGGCAACAACTTTGGCATTGTCTTTTATAGTTATATCATAGGGAGTGCAGGTTTCATCATATTTATCAAGCCTGCTTGTTCCTCTGCCCGCGCCGATGCCCGCACCGCTGCAAGAACCGATTGCCGTAACATCAGCATTGCCGCCGATAGTAATACTGCAGCCGTTTGCACCGTAACCGCCGCCTATACCCGCACCGTAGCCGTTTGCTTCATAGCAGTTTTCAAAAAAGCTGTCCGCATTATCGGCATCAAAATCATCAAAGCCGTAACCGTCTTTGAATTTGCCCGCCGCGGCTCTTACCGTGCCGCCGGTTATATTGATTATGCCCGCAGAATAGCTTCCGACCTTATCGCTTCCTCCGCCGGAGGTGCCGTAACCTGCGCCTATACCTGCGCCGGAATTTCCCGCAATCGCGGTAACATTTCCGCCGTAAATGTTGATTTCATTGCCGCTTGATTGCCAGCCTGATCCTATGCCGACGCCTTGTTTGCCGCCCTGAGCATAAATTTCACCCGAATAAATGTTTATTACACCCGGAGTTCCAGTTCCGATGCCGTCGGTGCGCACCCCGCCTATGCCTGCTCCGTAATTACCGCCGGTAACGGTAAGTTTTCCGCCTTCCCTGCCGTAGATATTAAGAACGGCGTCGATGGGATTGTCGGGGTCAGTATTATCACGCTTGACATATATTCCCGCACCGTTTTTATCCTCTTTTGCGGTAAGGGTGTTTTCTCCCGAGAGAATAATATTAACCGTAACACCCGGCTCAATGGTTATAGGGCTGGGATCGGTGTCTGTGCCTTCAATTGTGACTCCGTTAAGTTCAATCGTCTTATTTTCCGAAATTACTATTGGGTCTTCAAGACCGATGTAAGTAATATCCGGCACGGGCAAAAAAGCATCAGCCGAACCAATAACGCCGCCGATCGCAACAGTGCCGAACACGATCAGAAGCGAGAGCAGAACGGATATGATTCTCTTCGCGTTTTTCATAATTCTTCCTCCTGTGTTTTATTATTATATGTAAAACAAATGCATATAAAGAATAAAAGCGCCTCAGAATGACAGAATATTTTTGAAGAAATTAATAATCCCGGCAAAAAAGTCTTTGATTGATTTAATAATTTTTGCAAAAAAATTTGTTTCACCGTTTAAATCCTCCTGCTCTGCAGGAGTAACAACATAACTGCGCCCAAGTTTTGCGTCGGTTTCCGCCGAAACGCACTCGGCTTTAACGCCGTTAATATAAACAACAGTAGGACTTTCATCAAAATTATAACTGTTTTTCCGAACAGGCTCAAACTTAAAGCCTGCCTCCGGGGTTACATCAAAAACAAGCGCATATTCAAAGCCGCTCTCAAAGTTCACAACATTTTCGTTGCCATATAAACGCTTTATCCAGTATCTTGCAGTGGCAGTATATTTTTCGGGCTCCGATGAAACGATGTTTTTATCCGCCGCTTCACCGACCTTAGGCTCAGTTACGGTGAGACGGACTTCTTTAATGATTTTGTTTTCTTCGGCAAACACGGGAAATGTCGCCGAACACACGCCGAGCAGCAAAACTGCGCTGAGAAAAACCGATAAAAGCTTTTTTATTGTTCTCATAATATTTCCTCCGGCATTTTTGACTGCTGAAAAAACAGAATTTACAAAAAACTGTTTTATTTTCGATTGGAAATATTTTAACACAGCACCGCGCTGAATTGCAAGCGCTTTTTATTTTTTTAGAAAAAACCGTAACAATCGGCCGCCGAAAGGAATAAAATGCAATTCACTCCCGTGCTCAACCTGTTCG
>ONON01000216.1 GCA_900319455.1 uncultured Eubacteriales bacterium | reverse complement strand
GCAAATAACCAAGGAGGGTTTTTAAATGATTGGTATCGAAAAGCCCAGAATAGATACTGCCGAACTTTCAGCTGACGGTTCATACGGCAAGTTTGTTGTAGAGCCTCTCGAAAGAGAGTACGGAACCACATTAGGCAACTGCCTTCGCAGAGTTCTTCTCTCATCACTTCCCGGCTACGCAATCACATCCGTTAAAATTGACGGCGTTCAGCATGAATTTTCAACAATCCCCGGCGTAAAAGAAGATGTTACCGAGATAGTTCTCAACCTCAAGAGTGTAATTCTCAAAATTCACTCCGATATGCCCAAAACCCTTTACATCAACGCCAGCGGCGAAGGCGAAATCACAGCCGGCAGCATCCAGACTGATTCAGAGGTGGAGATTCTTAACCCCGATCTTCACATTGCGAGTCTCAATTCCGACGCTCATGTCAATATGGAGCTTACCTGCGACACCGGCAGAGGATATGTTTCGGCTGAAAGAAACAAGCAGATATTGCAGCCTGCAATCGGTGTTATTGCAATAGACTCAATCTACACACCTGTTTATAAGGTGAATTACACAGTCGAGAACACACGCGTAGGTCAGATTACCGACTATGATAAACTGACCCTTGAGGTGTGGACGAACGGAACAATTTCAGCAGTCAATTCCGTTGCTCTCGCAGCCAAGATCCTCAACGAGCACCTCAGCCTCTTCGGTGACCTTTCGGGCGAAGCCTATGGCACCGATGTTATGGTGGTTAAAGATGACAGCGGCAAAGAAAAAGCCCTGGAGATGACTATTGAGGAGCTTGACCTTTCTGTTCGCTCATTCAACTGCTTGAAGAGAGCGCAGATAAATACTGTGGAAGATTTAATAAGCAAAACCGAGGAAGATATGATGAAAGTTCGCAACCTCGGCAGAAAGTCTCTTGACGAAGTGGTGGCAAAACTCCAGTCTCTTGGATTCTCACTTCGCAAAGAGGACGAATAAGACCCATACGGTAAAAGGAGTGTGAATTAAATGCCCGGTAGTAGAAAACTCGGCCGTGCAACCGACCATCGCATATCAATGCTCAGAGGTCTTGTCACTTATCTTCTTGAAAACGGCAAGATCGAGACAACCGTTACAAGGGCCAAAGAGGTTCGTTCAATGGCGGAAAAAATGATAACCGTAGCAAAGAACGATACCCTTCAAGCAAAACGTCAGGTTATGGCATATGTCACCAAAGAGGATGTTGTTAAAAAACTCTTTGACGAAATCGCCCCCAAATACAAAGAAGTCAATGGCGGTTACTGCCGTATAATTAAGACAGGCCCCCGCAGAGGCGACGCAGCAGAGATGTGCATAATCGAGCTTGTTGACCCAAAAGCGAAATAATTGCAAAACAGTTAACCCCGTGCCTTGCGGCACGGGGCTTTGCGTTATGAGCAAGTGTTTAAACACAGCGAGCCGCCGGTTTACCCGGCGGCTCGAATATTATTGCATCGGAATTAATCTTCGGGAAGATTGGGCAGGTTGAGCAGATTCTCAACCTCGTCGAAGGTGAAGCTGTAATAATCCGCAACGCCGGAATATCCCGAAAGGGTGCTGTTTGTGAAATAAATGTCAAAGCCCGTCGGAGTCAGAGCAAAATCGGTAAGTTCAAATGCGGAGCGCACAGCCGAAAGCTCCGGCATTCCGGCGCCGCTGTCGGAAATTTTGACCATAATGGCTTTGGCAAGCTGAGTTTTAAGGTAATCCGAACTGACTTTGCCGAAATGCGCAAGACTGCTCTGCCTGCCGTCAAGCAGAGAGAATGTAACCGGCGTAAAAACTTCGCTTATGTTTCCGGATGACGCCTCGCGCTGAATGTCAACCACAACGCTTATATAGTGGTATGAGGCGTAGGGCACGGTATAGCCGCCCGTTTCTTTCCAGGGCTTGCCCTTCTCAAAAAGCTTGTTGGCAATAACCGTTTTTGCCGTTGACTGCGAGTTGGATTCAATCGATTCCATTATTTTATTGAACTCGGAATAACCGTGGTTGTCTTTTTCATCCAGCACAGGCAGGGTGTAATCTGTTTTGAACGCGACTTTGCCTTCGGGAGATTTGAACTTTTCCTGCACCTGCCTGTCGGAGAGAAATTTGCCCGATAATTTCGCCGTTTGTTTTTCAACTTTGTCTTTACAGCCCGTTAAAGCGAACACGGCGGCAAGCGCGAGCAGAAAGCACAGCACCGCTTTGAATATTGAGGGTTTGTTCTTCATAAAATCTCCTTTCGGTCAGCGGCGGATTGCCGTCAGTTTAGTTCCTCTGCGAAATTCCGCGTTAAAACGGAATTTCTTTTTTTCTTCGCCCGGTGTTTCAACCGACGGTTCATCCTTGAAAATTCTTTTGAAATCCTCTTCAAGCAGCTCGTTTTTCATTATTCCGTCATTTATGTGCGCGTATTTTTTAAGCAACTCCTCATAGGAATCTGTTGTTATGTCAATATCACACGGGGCAAAGGTGAACAGTGAAACAAACTGCGACTTGAACGCCTCAAACATAACGCTGCCGCCTTTTCCGCAAACCTCATCAAGCAGTGAGGTGCGCGGCGTTTTTTCGGCAAAAATAAGTGAGGAGCCGGGAGTGTATGAATAGGTGAATTTTACGCCCGAGTTTTCGGGGGCGATAATCTCTTTTTCACTGTCGGCCTTGCGTATGGCTTTTACGGCCTGAGAATAAAACGCTTCATCCGCCGCAGGCAGGGCTGTCAGGTCATAAAGCGCAACCGCACTGTCGTTTTTGCAGTGGCGGGCAATCTGCTCCCAGATTTTAAGCGCGGCTTTAACGGGCTTTTCTTTTTTTGCGAATGTGCGCGCGTCGGTTAAATTGAGTATGATATAAAGACCGTTTTTGCAGCACCTTTCAATAAGAGCGTCAAGCGCCGTAAAATCGGGCGTTTTGCCGATTTTGCCGTTGGGGTAAATCAATGTGTACGAAAAGCTCACAAGCACGCAGTTGAAGCCAAGACCTGCGATATATTCAAGGTCGCCGTCGGTCAAAACGGATTTTTCGTACTCCGCGCAAATCTGAGCCGCGCCGTACGCGCCGAATCTTGAAAAGAGCTTTTCTCTCTCATCAACACCGGGAGTGAAGTTTCTCACCGAGAGAATACGCAGTTTTACATTTTCGCCGCTCGTCGTCGAGAACCCGTAACCGTCGCAGGCAATTTTCTCCGGCCTCGGCGAAGTCTGCTCACCGCCGCGCGACGCGATAAAACCCAAAGCCGCGGGAACAGCCGCCGTGAGAACGCCTGCCGCTATGCCTGCCGCCGCTGCCGCTTTTCCGTTTGTTTTCATAATAAGCACACCCTTTATTTTTCAATAGCGCCTGTAAAAAGAATATTGTTGCCCGACACGGAGCACTGTATGCCCTGCACCGAATTGTGGGTGACAAAACAGCTTTTGCCCGTGAAAACGGGATAGAAAATCGCGTGTTTTATAAGGTAGCTGTCGGCTGAAAAACAGCCGTTTAAAACATCCTGCTGGCTTTCAACATTGAGGGCGCCGTTAATCATCTTTTCGTATTCCTCACCCTCAAAGCCGAAAATGTTTGTGCTTTTGCCGGGAATAAATCCGGCAAGGTAATCCGCCGCAGATGAACCGGAGGAGTGAATGGGAGCGAACGCGAACTGGTACTCACCGCCGGCGAGCAGTTTTTCAATGTTGTTTTCGGTGTCGGTAACAATGTTCACGCTTAAACTCACGCTGAAAACCTGTTGCCATATCTGAATCTGCGAGCGTATTGCCGCGGAGTATTTTTCCTCACACAAAAGCGAAATGCCGAGCGATTTCACGCCGAGAACCTCAAGCCCCGCGTTCCAGTATTCAAGAGCCCTTTCTTCATCATAAGTGATTGTGGGCATCTGTTTTGACACCTGTTCGCGGTAATTCAGCTCGCCCGCCTTACAGCAGACAGGCACGCACGACCTTGTGAATGAGCAGCCTTCCGGCGGCTCAAAAAGATCCTTTTTAACGCAGAACATAAGCGCGAGGCGTACATATTCGTTGGCAAGAAAAGCGTCCGCGCAGTTAAAGCAGAAGCCGTAAACCGTGTCATCAATATCCCTGACGCTTACCTGCTGAGCCGGCACGCTGTCAATGTCGGTAAAGGCGGCGGCGCTGTAAGTGCCTATTGAAACATTGCGGGCAATTTCATCCGCGTTGTTGTTGAAATATATTGTAACACTCGCGGGCATAACCTTTTTTTCACCGCTGTAGCCGCGGTTGTTTCTGAGCGTCAGACTTGATGAGGCATCCCAGGCGGCGGCGTAAAACGGCCCGTTGCACAAAAGGTACTGAGTGTTTAAACCGTATCTGCCGGCGCAAAGGTTAAAAAACTCCTCATTGCAGGGCATAAACGCCGTGCCGGCGAGCCTGTCAAGAAAGTCAAGGCATCTGTGTTCAAGCGTTACGGTAAGAGTAAAGTCGTCCGGCGTGCCGACCCCGAGTGATGAAACAGAGAGTGTGCCCTCGTTTACCTGCCGTGCGTTTTTTATAATCAGGAATTTTGAAATTTCCGGGCATTCCGTTTCCGCCTTAACGGCGCGTGTGAAGGCAAAGGCAAAGTCATAAGCGGTTACTCTGTTGTCAAACTCCTCATAATCCTCGCCTATTGTTGAGGCGTTGATTTTTTTCATAACGCACCACTCGCTGTCATTACGCAGGTGAAAAGTGTATTTGAGCCCGTCGGCGGAAATCTCCCAGCTTTCGGCGACTCCGGGCGTTACCTCGCCGTTTTCGTCAAGCCTTACAAGGCCTTCAAAGCAGTTGTTTATTATTGTTTGTGCGTTGCTGCCCTGAGTGTATTGCGGGTCCAGCGTTGAGGGCGAGGATGAAAGCGCGTATGAGAACGAGCCGCCGCTGCCGTCGCCGCAGGAGGCAAGGCACAGCAACATAACAAGTATCAGAATTACGCACACAGTTTTTTTCATTTTCAAGAGTTTTCTTCCATCCATTTTGCAAGTTGGTCGGCAAGGGGATTGCTTGCCGGCTTTTTGTTGTTTTGTGAACTCATATATTTCGCAACATCCCGTTTGCCCGCGCCGCTCTCCTGCTTTCTCTTTTCAAAATCGGAGAGCTTTTCACGAAAACCGCAAACGCAGTAAAACGCCTTTTTGTCGCCCTCACCGCGCATTTCAAGCTTTTTATGGCATTCGGGGCATCGGGCGTTGGTTATGACGCTCAGGCTCTTGCGGTAACCGCACTCCCTGTCCTGGCAGACGAGCATTCTGCCCTTTTTGCCGTTGACCTCAAGCATAAATTTGCCGCATTCGGGGCATTTTTCACGCGTCATATTGTCATGGCGGTAGGTTGATGTGTCGGCAATTACGCTTGAAACAAGAGATGAGGCGTATTTTCGCATTTCGGCAATAAACTGCCTGTCGTTTTCTTTGCCCTCGGCAATCATAGACAGCCTCTGCTCCCACTTTGCCGTAAGCTCGGCGGATTTTAAATCGGCGGGCACAATGCCGATAAGCTGCCTGCCCTTTGAGGTGGGCACAATCTCTTTT
>ONON01000220.1 GCA_900319455.1 uncultured Eubacteriales bacterium | reverse complement strand
TCTGTCATCTAATGTAAGATTACTGTATTCAACCGGTTTGCCCTCGGAATCAGTTATTATATTCATCAAATCCTCTTTCGCTATACGGACAAGCCCGCCGTTTTCACTGTAAAGTGAGGCGGAAACAACGGCTCCTTTTTCAGCGCTGTACCGCGCGCTGACAAGAAACGCTCCGTAGGTGCGCAGGTTGCAAAACGCCGAATCCGCGTTCAGTCTTGCGGGGAACAGTTTGATTACCCCCCTGTCGCACAGAAGAAGCATATCGTTTACCGCTCTGACGGCACCCGCTTTTTCAAAACCGTGCACCTCGTCATCAACCGTCAGATTTTTTTGTATTGAAGAATCAATAACCCCGGCAAAGGCTTTCAACGTGTTTTCGGTGCTGTAACCGCAGTTTACGGCATAAGCGAACAATCGCGGAAAATTATTGATGTTTTCCCACGCGTTTCTTATATCAAAAACCTCAACCGTATTGCGAAGAACGGTTAAATCCTCTTCCGGTGAAAAATAGCCGAAAACTCCGCCGGGAATTATGCAGTCCAAAGGTATCGCGTTGCCGTCTTCCGGCACACAATCCTGCATGGGCACAAACCTTTTGCCGGTGTATTCTTTTTCGGCAAGCGAAAGAACCTTTTTGCCGAGAACGGTTCCTGTCGGCTGCTGCGGCAGGCCGTGAAGATAATCCTTCCATTTTTCGCAAAGTTCATCGTCAACACCGTTTTCAACCGCGGTTGAGATTGCCTCGCGCAGGCACAGTTTATAAGCGGCAAGTTCGACGGCGGGATTTTTTGACCAGGACCCCTCATTGTAACCCGCAAACAGAGAATATCCGCCGTTTTCATTTTTTTCAAGCCATGCGTCAAGAAGACCAAGAACATTTTTCAGATAAGGGTAAAGAATCTGGCGGCGAAAGCTTTCATCCATTGTTGAGTGATAGTATTCAACCATAGGATACGCGCTGTAAGCGGCATTCATCGTTTCGTTCCAGTAACTGCCGTCCGCTGTTCCGTACGGCGCTATTCCCACCGGGAACAGTACCGCTCCCGGAACCCCGTTTTCTTCGCTTATTCTGCCCTCTGATATAAGTCTGTCAATAAAACTTTTCTCAAATTTTCTCCACTCATTAATATCTGTCGCGTTTTTTCTGCCCTTTTCCGTGTAATCGTTTAAGGCGATACAGGCAGGCAGAAGCTGATTGGGTCTGTTTGAGGAAGCGCAGCCGTAAAAAGCGGAAACAAAATTATAATTAAGATGATAATCAGACTTCCACGGTGATTCATCCGTTGCGTGCCAGATACCGTAAAGACCGGGCGCGCAGGCGTTTTCGGATATTCCGCTTCCGAGAAGATACTGTGCCCCGTAATAATACTTTTGAATTGAGGCGATATTATTATCGCTTGTGTCAAGGTCAATAAATGATGAACTCCAATAATCGCGCCACTGTTCGTTATGCTCTTTTTCAAGAGCGTCAATGTTCTGAAGCGTTTTGATTTTATCAAGTGTAAACATCGCCCTGCTGTAAGGGTCAGATGTATCCGGTCTTCCGCAGCAGACAGAAACGGCAACGCAAACCTCGCTGCCTTCATAAAGATTGAACTCATTTGACGCCGTTCCGCTTCGGGAAAAAATATTGCCGGTGCCCGTACCGATAACGGCAGCAGCGATAACCGCGGCTCTCGTATGGCTTCCGCCGAAAGCTGTTTGTTTCTGAATAAGTATTCTGTCAAAATTAATCGCGGATGAGACGGGCCTGTTTTTGCTTTTATGGCTCGCGAGTGTAAGTCTTATTCTTACATCCTTCTCGCTTTGCAATTTCATTATAAAAATGTTCTTATCTTTCACAATAAAGGACTCCGCCCTGATTGCGCCTGTTTCCGTGATAACACGGGCATTGAGAATATCCTGGCACTCATAGAATCCCGTTTTTCGCCCGTCAACAACCTCAACCGTTAATGTGCCTATCGCGAGAGGAGAGCCTTTATATTCGCGAAAGTTGCTTTTGGAAAAAGAGAACGCCACGGAACCGTAATCCGAGCGGGAAAACGCGCCGACATCTCCGTTGCCGAGAAGTGCGGTTGCGGGAATACGCGGTGTATCAGCGCCGGTTTTGTCCGGCATAAGCCATTCACTGCGGTATTGTGAAACTATTTGTGAAACTCTGCCGTAATCAACATTTAAAGCCATAATCTATTTCCTCAAACAATACAAAATTTAAAAATACCTATGAACGCCAAAACAGCGCCCAAATCAACCGCAAGATGAAATACACTGTGAAAATATCTGTGCCTGTGCCCGAACAGATAAAGTACAGTGCCCGCGGTTATGCTGACTCCGGCCGCCAGCACCCACCATAGGAACTCAATCGGGTAAGCGTTTTTAAGTGTTTTGAGAATAACAACAAAAAACCATCCGATAACTATATAGCTTACCATTGTCAGCGGTTTGTATTTATTGACATCAATTGCCGTAAAAACCGCTCCGACAGCAACGCATGCAAGCACACAAACAAGAACGGTCGCAAACATTTTTTCGCTTTGTTTTCGCACGCCGGTAAACAAAACAGGCATATAGCAACCGACAATCATAATATAAACCGAGCAATGGTCAATGACCTGCCAGATCTTTTTTGTATATTCTTTTTTCAGCCCGTGATAAACAGCCGAGGCGGTGAAAAGAATGAACATCGACGCTCCGTAGAGTATTCCGCCCGCGCGCGCCCAACCGTCTTTTGCGTAAACAGCGCACATAACAAGCGCGACTGCAGCGAAAACCGCGCCCGCGGCATGAGTGAGACTGTTAATTATCTCTTCTTTGCGTGTATAGCCCGGAAGAACTCTGTCAGCAACTTTCGTTCTGTTCATACAAACACTCCGATAATCATTTTTGAGCATTATATAACAAATTTTTACGCTTGTCATTATATTTGTAAATTTATTGTGAAATTTATTTATGATTAAAAAATGAGATATTGAAAAAATCCGAAAATCCTGTATAATTGCATATAATAAACAAGGAGGATTTGCCGGTGGATGAACAGAAATTCAAAAATACGGTTGCGGAAAACATTGCTCATTACCGCAAGGCGGCGGGGTTGACTCAGGGTGCGCTTGCCGCGAAAATCAACTACACAGACAAATCCGTTTCAAAATGGGAGCGCGGCGACGGTTTGCCCGATGTGTTTGTTTTAAGTGAAATGGCTGACATATTCGGAATAACGGTAAATGATCTGATAAGCTGTGAAAAATCCGAATCCACCGCCAAAAGCGTAAAAAAAATCAGCGTAAAGAAAAAGATTATCCCTTTGCTTTCGGCGGGAATAGTATGGCTTGCCGCCTCTGTGATTTTTGTTGTGCTTGAAATTGTTTTCGACTCATTTTTTACCAATGTGAAAATTCGCGAATGGCTTGCTTTTATTTACGCAATTCCGATTTCATTTATTGTTCTGACTGTTTTCGCCTGTATCTGGCACGGAATGGCGGCAAGGTGTATTGCCGTGAGCGGAATTATCTGGGGAGTTTTCACAAGCGTTATTTTATCCGTTCCCTTAAAAAAAATCTATCTTACCGTAATTATTGCCGCTATAATTCAGGTAATGACCGTTTTATGGTTTTTTATGAGATACCGATCAAGGCTTCAAAAAGCAAAATATAAAGAATCCGCGGTTAATTCAGCTATGAAACTCGAAAATAAAAATAGTGGGGGTTAATATTTATGGCTGTTGCTCAATCGATTTTTTCACATTTCGGCGCGTTTCTGATGTGCATTTTTCTCACTCTTGTTCCATATAAAGGCATTGTTCTGCCCGTAACCGATACGCTGGAGGAGAATTGCCGGCTTAATGTCGAGCTTATTTCGGACACACATCTTGAAGAAAAAGAAATTTTCCGCGCATTTTTTTTAAAAACCGCGCTGAAAAATTTCAACAATTCAAAAGTCAGTATTGACGCGGTTGTGATTAACGGAGATTTGACAAACTACGCCGATGAGCCTACGCTCGCGAAATTTTTCGGCATAATTGAGGATGAAACGGATATTCCCGTAATAGCTGTTGCCGGCAACCATGACATAGGCCACGCGGGCGACAGAGGAGTTACCGACATTTCACGCGAGGAAGCGTACGCCAATTACCTGCGGTATCGCAATGAGTATATGGGAAGAAATGATGAGGCTAATTATTTCAGCACGCAATTCAACGGCTATAAATTTATAGTCATAGGCGATGAGGTTCTTGACGGCGGAAAATGGGACGGCATAACAATGACTCAGGAACAGCTTGACTTTCTTGACACCGAACTTGCCGAAGGCACAAAAGACGGCAAACCCGTTTTTGTGTTCTGCCACTGGCCGCTTGAGGGAACAGTCAGTGAAAATATCGTATGGCCCGAATGCGGAATTGAAAAAGAAAGATATGATATTGCCGCTATACTTGAAAAATATAAAAACGTGTTCTGGATAAGCGGACATATGCACTCCGGAACAAAAGCCGAAGCGGCAGACAGACTTTACGGCATTAAAAGCTGTGAACAGATTAACGGGGTTACTTACATCACTCTGCCTTCCTTCGGCCTTGTAAATTCCTTCGGCCTGCCCCTCGGCGGCAGAGGCGCCCAGCTTGAAGTGTATGACGGAAAGGTTGTTTTCAGGCCGAGAAATATGCTGACAGGCAACTGGTATAAAAATGCGGAATACACATTTGAGCTTGTCTGAAAACAAAACAGCGGTCAATAAGCGTGCCGGAAACATAATCCCGGTGCGCTTTTCGTTTGCCGACGCGCAAAATTTAACACATTGTTTATTGATTATTTATATAAAATATGATATTTTATAAATGAAATAAATTTTGAGGGTTGAATTATGAAAAAAATTATTGTTATCGGCGCCGGTCACGGCGGAATGCAGGCGGCTGAAGTTCTCGCGGAAGGCGGATTTGATGTTACCGTTTATGAGAAAAACGACATTGAGCATTTAAGCAGAGACAGATGGGATACCATAGAAACCGCTGTTTTTGAAGAACTTGATATTCCGGTGCCGGAAGGCACTTTCAAAGACGGTTGCTGCGCTTTTACCGCTCCCTTTTCCGACAAGCAACTTGTTCTTGACCTTCCCGAAGAAAAAAGGGACTGGACCGTTGACAGAAGAGTTCTTGCCGCTCAGCTTGCCGATAAGGCAATAAACGCGGGGGCTGAATTCATTTTTGAAAAAACGGTTGAAAGGCTTGTGTTTGACAATACGGGCGTCATAGGCGTTGTTGTTGACGGCAAAGAAATACCATGCGATCTTGTTATTGACGCGAGCGGTGTGTTTTCACCCTTCAGAGCTTCTCTGCCCGAGCGATTCCGTGTTACAAAACAGCCCGACAAAGAAGATGTTTTTTATACCTGGGACGCGTTTTTGACTTCCAATCCGGATATTAAATACCCCGATTACTACGGTTTTCTTATGCACCTTAAATATAAAGGCGAAAAATGCGTTGCCTGGTGCGTTGAAGAATTTGAAGACAAATGCGCCGCTTTTATCGGCAAAGCGGGCGGAATGAGCAAAGAAGAATTTGACAGGCTCTTCGCAGAGCTGAAAAAAGATTATCCGTTTATGGGCGATAAAATACTGAGGGGCGGAAAGTTTCAGAACATTCCCATAAGATACCCTCTGACAAGAATGGTCGCCGACGGATATGCCGCTGTGGGAGACTCCGCCTTTATGACAATTCCGCTTATCGGCTGCGGCGTGGCAAACGCCCTTCGCGCAGGCCGGATTTTGGGCGAGAAAATAGTTGAGGAAAAAAGTGTTTCTGTTGAAACGCTGTGGCATTATCAGGTTGAGTATTATCAAAAAATCGGAGCGCCCTGTTTTCTTATTGATTGCGTAAAGCGTTTTCTTCTGAACGCGAACAACGATGAACTCAAATACTTATTTGAAAGCGACATTATATCAAATGATGAATTAAGCGGTATTCTCAACGGCAAAATAAGCTTTGTTTCCTTATCTGAGCTTATCGGTAAAATAAGAAAGGCGCATAAAATCAAAGGCCTTTTCGGCGGTTTGTTCAAATCCGTTTTCAAAGGGTTGGGCGCAATGAAAACAGCCGTTTCAATACCCAAAGAATACAATCCTCTGAAAATTGCGAAATGGCAGTTAAAGCTTGAGGAAACCATGAAATAACATCATTTTGTTTCGTTATTTTTGTGAAAGGAGGTTACACCGTGGATTTCAATAAAAGAATAGGAGCGATTTTCCTGTTTTTCATTATGCTTTTTGTGCAGTCTTTTCAGGTCGCTACCGGCAAACGCGACAAAGTCGATGTAACCTTCCCCACGGTTTCAAGTGAAACAACGGCAAAATTTGACGGCAGATATTTAACCACCAAACCGTCAACTTCGGTAAACACAACCACCGAGCCTCCGACAGAAGAAGGTTATATCCCCGCCGGCTCTGATGAAGATGTATGGTCTGTGGTTTTCGGAGGAACCGGCAGTGACATTGTGCGCTCGTCATATTACTGCGACAACGCCGATTTTCTTGTTTGCGGCAATTCATCATCAAAAGATAACGCTTTTAACGGGTGCTACGGTTACGGTTGGGCGGATACATACGCTTTTGTTGCGCGGTATTCATCAAACGGCACAAGGCGCTGGATAAACAGCATAGGCGGCAACAATATAACCGTTGCCTATGACACGGCGGAGCTTTCCGACGGCTCCGTTGTTTGCGTAGGCTACACGCTTGCAACAAATCTTATTGAATACGCCCCTGTTTCAGACAACAGCATTGACGCGTTTATTTACCGTTATTCATCAACCGGTGAGGTTATAAACAAATATATAGCCGAGGGCAGCGGTTATGACTATTTTTATTCCGTATCGCCCACTTCCGACGGCGGTTATGTTGTAGGAGGCAGTTCCACTTCACATGACGGTATTTTCAATATGAACTCCGCCGGAGCGGTTATAATAAAATTTGACAGTAATAACATTTTTTTATCATCAGTCAATCTTTGCGGAACATCCGGAGGCACTGTTTTTGATGTTTGCACCGATTCCAATTCAAATATTTTCGCCGCGTGCGTTTCTGTTTCATCCGACGGTGATTTCGCTCAGTTCAGCGGAATGGGGGCGGGAAACAATGATTCGGTTATTTTAAAGTATTCATCCGACCTCTCTTCTCTTAAATGGGCTTGCGTAATAGCGTCATCCGGCAATGACAGGTTTGAACGGCTTTGTTCAGACGGTGACGGCGGATGCGTTGCCGCGGGTTATTATATGACAAAAAACAACACCGGTGTTACCGACGGATTTTTCGAGAACTGCGCCGCGTACGGCAAAGAGGACGGCTACGCCGTTAAAATCAATTCATCAGGCATAGTTACCGCGAGAAGGTCTTTCGGCGGAAGTGAGAGCGATTTTGTTTCAGGAGTTTTCAAAGCAGGCAATAAATATGTTTTCAGCGGTTACTCAAAATCGCGTGACTATTCATTTGCGACACTCGGTAACATCGGAGGTTATGATTCGTTCGTAACGGTTGTTGACTCCTCCTCTTTTTCCGGTTCGCCCACGGCTTTTCATCCGGTTGCCGGAACCGACGCGGATTGCATATACACCGTTTGCGGCAGCGCGAACGAAATAATCGCCGCGGGAACAACATCATCAACCGATGAATTTTTCTGGACGACAAATCCCGTTAACCAATATGAAAATTCCGGATTTGCGGTTAAATACACCGTTTGAAAATTATTTTTGAAATTGAACGGGTACATTTTTTCATAACTTTAAAAATAAAATAAAAAAACACTTGCAAAACAGAAAATGTTATGATAATATAATACCCGTTCCGAAATGGCCCGGTAGTTCAGTCGGTTTAGAACGCCAGCCTGTCACGCTGGAGGTCGTCGGTTCG
>ONON01000221.1 GCA_900319455.1 uncultured Eubacteriales bacterium | reverse complement strand
CATTTTATGAAACTTGTTATTGCCATTATCAGCAACGACGACTGCCCCGTTGTACTCGACGAGCTCTCAAACGCGGGTTTCAGGGCAACAAAGCTTTCAACCTCCGGCGGCTTTTTGCGCGCCGGCAACTCAACTCTTCTTATAGGCGTTGAAAAAGAGATGGTTGACAGCGTAATCTCAATTATAGGCGAGTTTTCATCAACCCGTAAAACCATGGTGGCTCCGATGGTAACATCCGGTGAGTTCAGCATGGCTTCAACTCCGATTGAGGTAAATGTCGGCGGTGCCACTGTTTTTGTTATTGATGTCGATCAGTTTTACAGGCTGTGATTATTAAAAATGATTTATTTTAATACGGATATCAATATGTCTCTGGGTGAGGATATTTACGCATCGCTTCGCAGCGGAAGGTTTCCGCATTCCTCAATTATCGAAGGAGCCTCTCACTCGAAAAGGCTTTCTCTCGCCCGCGGAATTGCTCAGGCACTTGTTTGCTCATCCGATGAAAAGCCTTGCGGCATTTGCGCCCACTGCAAAAAAGCGGCGGCGGGAATTCACCCCGACATTGAAATTTATAAAGAAGACAAAAAAGGTAATTTCAGCGCCGATATTGCGCGCGAAATTGTCAAATCCATAAGCGTTATTCCCAATGAAGCGGACGCAAAAGTTTTTATTCTCTCGGTTACGGGGCAGATGTCGCCCGTGTCGCAGAACATTCTTTTAAAAAGCCTTGAAGAACCGCCGAAATACGCTTTTTTTATTATTGTGTGCCCGTCAAGGGCAGACCTGCTTGACACTGTTATCTCCCGTTCCGCCGTTTTTTCACTCGGCGAACAGGAAAACGACCCCGATGAGGACGCTTATCGTGCCGCGCTTTCGGCCGCGTGCAGCACGGCGAGAGCCGCCACATCAAACAGCGAGTTTGATATTGTTCGCGAAGCCGCGGTTTTTGAAAAAGACAAATCGCTTTTTGCCAACGCTCTGCCTATACTCAGCGAGATAATCGTTGAGGCTATGAAGGTAAAGGCAACGGGAGTTAAATGCGAAGGCTTTGACGGCGCCGCCGACGCCCTTGCCGGGCGCTTTACCATGCAAAGGCTTGAAGAACTTGAAAAAGCGGTAAGGCAGCTTAAATCCGGCATTGAAAACAACAGAAACTACAATCTTTTAATTACAAGGCTCTGCACGCTTTTCAGAGCAAATACCTGAATGGAGGCAACTGCAAATGGCAGAAGTTATAGGCGTCCGTTTTAAAGAGGTCGGAAAAATCTACTATTTCGACCCGGACGGAAGCAAACTCAAAAAAGGCGACCGTGTTATTGTTGAAACCGTGCGCGGCGTTGAGTGCGGCGAAATAATGATGGAAAACCGCGAAATAAATGACGATGAAATAGTAAAGCCGCTCAAAAAGCTCATCCGCACCGCAACACAGGAAGACCTTGAAACGCTTGAAAAAAACCGAAAAAAAGAAAAAGAGGCTTTTGAGATTTGCGAACAGAAAATCGAAAGCTTCGCGCTTGAAATGAACCTTGTTGATGTTGAATGCACATTTGACGGCAGCAAAATTCTTTTTTATTTCACCGCCGACGGCAGAATAGATTTCCGCGAACTCGTAAAAAGCCTCGCCTCGGTGTTCAGAACAAGAATAGAACTGCGTCAGATAGGCGTGCGCGATGAGGCTAAAATGCTCGGCGGTCTCGGAATATGCGGCAGACCGTTTTGCTGCAAAACATTTTTAGGCGAATTTCAGCCCGTTGCCATAAAGATGGCAAAAGAACAGGGTCTTTCACTCAATCCTACCAAAATCAGCGGCACCTGCGGCAGACTTATGTGCTGCCTCAAATATGAGCAGGACGGCTATGAATACCTTTTGAAAGTAACCCCGAAAGTCGGTGCCGTTGTTGACACAAAAGAAGGCAGAGGCACCGTTATTGAATGCAACATTCTCTCCGGCACTCTTAAAGTTCAGCTTGACAGCCGCCCGGAAGCAGCACCTTCGGTATTCAACAGAAGGGATGTTAAAACGGTGCGCGACGGCAAAATAAAAGTTGACGAGGCTGAAATTGCCGCGCTTAAGGGTATTGAGGGCTGATTAACAGGTAAAAAGTTTCAGAGTTTTTATTCGTCAAAAGATTTTTTAAACCGTATTGTATTTTAAACCCTTTTATGTTATAATAAATGTGTCAGAAATTGATAATATTTCACAAGGAGGACAAATCAATGGCATACAAAATCAAAGACGACTGCATCTCCTGCGGCGCTTGCGCGGCAGACTGCCCCGTTGGAGCAATCACAGAGGGCGATGACAAATATGTTATTGACGCAGACACCTGCATTGAATGCGGCGCTTGCGCGGCAACATGCCCTGTAGGAGCACCCGAGGCTGAATAATCCCGGCAAAACCTTATAACCCGGCAAGGCATCGGCGTAGAAATACGCCGATTTTCCTTTTTGTTTTTCCGATTTGTAATTTTGTTTATATATATAACTGAAATTACACATTTTTAATAAAAATATAATGACTTTTAATTTATTGTGTGCTACAATTATTGAAAATATATGTGAACGCTCCGAAAGGCGGCAGTTTATGTTTGAGCAAATAATAAATGTTGACCGCATGGAACAGGCGGTAAGCCTGTTCGGCAGTTTTGACGAAAATATAAAACTGATTGAAAAAGAGTTCAATGTCAGCGTTATCAGCCGCGGCTCCGAATTAAAAGTCGCCGGCGACGCAGAAAATGTAGCGCGCGGTGTAAGGGCAATCAACGGCCTTCTCACTCTGATAAACAGAGGCGAAACTCTCAGCGACCAGAATGTGCGTTATGTTCTTTCTCTTGTGAAAGACGGCGATGAAGACAAGCTTGAGCAAATGACAGCCGACTGTGTCTGCATAACCTCAAAGGGCAAGCCCGTAAAGCCGAAAACTCTCGGTCAGAAAAAATACATTGAAACAATACGCCGCAACACAATCACTTTCGGAATCGGCCCCGCGGGCACCGGCAAAACTTACCTTGCGGTAGCCATGGCGGTTACGGCATTCCGCGCAAAAGAGGTAAACCGTATAATTCTTACCAGACCCGCCGTGGAAGCGGGTGAAAAGCTGGGCTTTCTGCCCGGCGACCTGCAATCAAAGGTTGACCCTTATTTGCGGCCGCTTTACGACGCCCTTTTTGATATGCTGGGGGCGGAAAACTATCAGAAGCATCTCGAGCGCGGCGAAATTGAAGTCGCTCCCCTTGCCTATATGCGCGGGCGCACTCTTGATGACAGCTTCATAATTCTTGACGAGGCTCAGAACACAACAGGCGAACAGATGAAAATGTTTTTAACACGCCTCGGCTACAACTCAAAAATGGTTGTAACCGGCGATGTTACGCAGATTGACCTGCCGGACGGCAAACGTTCCGGTCTTAAAGAAGCCTCAAAAATATTAAAAAATATTGATGATATAGGTACAGTCCGGTTCAACGAGAAGGATGTTGTGCGCCACCGACTTGTTCAGGATATTATCAAAGCCTACCAAAAGCAGGAAGAAGAAAGGAACAGAAAATGACCGGAAAAGTTAAGGTTATAATAACCAATGACCAGAAGGTTTGCAAAATACCCACAGGCGTGCGCCTGCTTGTTCGCAAATGCTGCCACGCGGTGCTCTCACTTGAAGAATTTGACGGCGCCGCTGAAATCAGCGTAACTTTTGTGGATGACGACGCCATAAGAACACTTAACAAACAGTTCAGGGATATAGACTCAAGCACCGATGTTCTGTCGTTTCCTCTCGGCGAGAACGGAAAATATGACAAAAACCCGGACACGGGCGCTGAAATGCTCGGCGACATAGTTATTTCAATCCCCCACGCCGTAGCTCAGGCGGAAACTTACGGCCACAGCCTGCAAAGAGAAATCGGCTTTTTGACTGTTCACTCAATGCTCCACCTGCTCGGCTATGACCATGTTAACGGCGGAATGGAAAGTGTGCGTATGCGTGAAAAAGAGGAAACTGTGCTCACACAGCTCGGTTTAAAGCGCAACGCGAGTTATTATATGGACAAGGAGTAAGTTGTGAAAGACCTTGCCAAAAGTTTTGTTTACGCGTTCAACGGCATAATAATCTGCATAAAAAAAGAACGCAATATGAGAATACACCTGACCTTTTGCGCCTATATGTTTTATTTTTTAGGTGTTCATGACTGGTTTGAGGTAACCCGCACTCAATACGCCGTTTTATTTGTTGCCTGCGCCGCTGTTATAAGCGGAGAACTTTTCAACACCGCGATTGAAAGGGCCGTTGACCACGCTTCAACCGAGATTACCGAACCCGCCCGAACAGCAAAGGACTGCGCGGCGGGAGCCGTTCTGGTAAGCGCCGTTTTCGCGGTCGCGTGCGGAATAGCGATATTATGGCAGCCTGCCGCGTTCAGGCAGATGTTCGCTTACTATAAAGAACACCTTTACTTTCTCGGCGTGCTCGCTCTTTGTATCACGCTGAGCGTAATATTCATATTCAAGGGAATACCCGGCAGAAAAAAGGATTAACTATGACTGAAAAAACCGCCTTCATCTCAATAGTCGGATGCCCGAATGTGGGCAAATCTTCCATTCTCAACAAAATGATAGGGCAGAAAATCGCCATTGTTTCAAGCAAACCTCAGACCACGCGCACAAAAATAATGGGCGTAATCACTGACGATGACGGCGTTCAGCTCGTGTTTACCGACACGCCCGGTTTTCACAGGCCGCGCAACAAGCTGGGCGAAAAAATGATAAAAGCCGTGGGCAACAGTATGAGCGGCGTTGACGCCTGCCTGTTTGTCACAGAGCCCTCCGGCGAAATCCGTGATGAGGAAAAAGAGCTGCTGAAAAAAATCTCGGCAGGTAAAATCCCGGCTGTTCTCGCGATAAACAAGATTGATACCGTTGTTGACAAAGAAACACTGTTAAAACGCATAGCTCAGTTCGCTCCGCTTTATGATTTTGAGGCGATAGTACCCGTAAGCGCCTTACGGAGAGAAGGAATAGACGAGCTGAAAAGCGAGCTGAAAAAGCTTGCTTATGAATCCCCTCATTTCTTTCCGGATGACACTTTGACCGACCAGCCTGAAAAGGTGATTGCGGCTGAGATAATACGCGAAAAAATGCTTAATCTTCTTGACAAGGAAGTGCCTCACGGCACGGCTGTGAGCGTTGAGAGTATGCGTGAACGCGACACGGGGAATATTATTGACATTGAAGCTACCGTCTATTGTGAGCGCGAAAGCCACAAGGGCATAATCATAGGCAAAAACGGAGAAACCCTCAAACAGATTTCAACCCGCGCAAGGCTTGATATGGAGCGTTTTTTTGATTGCAGAATAAATCTGCGCTGCTGGGTCAAAGTCAAAGAGGGCTGGCGCAACAGAGAAGGTCTTATACATAATTTCGGGCTTGACTGATTATGAAATTTTCAACTGACGCACTTGTATTGAAAAGCGCCGATGTCGGCGAAAGCGACAGAATAATTACCGTTCTTACAAAAGACTACGGAGTTATGCGGGCGTTTTCAAACGGAGCGAAAAAGCTTCGCAATTCAAAACAAAGCGCGACGCAGCCGCTGTGTTACTCGCACTTTACATTCTACCAAAGCAGAGACAGCTTCATTGTTGATGACGCGCAGAGCATAGAGACTTTTTTCCGCCTGCGTGACGATATTGAAAAGCTTTCGCTCGCACAGTATTTTTGCGAGCTCGCCGCTGAACTCGCCCCGGAAATGGAGCGCTCCGAACAATATTTGAAGCTGGTTCTCAACTGCCTCTATATGCTTGTCAGCGAAAAGCGGTCGCAAAAGTTTTTAAAAGCGGTTATTGAACTGCGTATGCTGACGCTCGCGGGGTATATGCCTTCGCTCGGCACCTGTTCCGCCTGCGGGAAAGAACCCGAGGGTGATGTTTTTTTTGACATTTACGGCAGTTGCATTTACTGCTCCGATTGCAAACACTCGGGCGAAAAAATAACCGCGGGGATTTTAAACGCAATGAGGCATATATGCGCCGCCCCTCCCGAAAGGCTTTTTGCCTTTGAGCTGGCACCCGCCTCGCTTGATAAGCTCTCAAAACTGAGCGAACGCTGCCTTTCGGCGCAGACTAACCGGAATTACCGCGCCCTTGATTTTTATAACAGATTGTTCAGGGAATAAAGCCGTGCGGCTTAAAATAAATCCAAAGGAGACTGACATGAGCAACTCAAAAAACGGCACTGTCGCCACCTACACCAAAAAAGAACTGGCGGGTTATCTCACCGGTCTTGCGGGGCAGAATATCATTTATAATATTATCGCTACCGGCCTTGCGTTCTATTTTCAGAGCGTAATCTTCCTGCCCGCAATAGCCTGCTCACTTATTTTTGCCCTCGCAAGAGTCTGGGACGCCGTCAACGACCCGATGATGGGCACCATAGTTGACAAAACCAGAACAAAATGGGGCAAATGCAAGCCCTACCTTCTTTTTGTTCCCGCGGTTATTATGGTTACCACCATTCTCCCGTTCATCAACAATATGTACGCCGAACCAAATGACCTTCATGAGGTTGCCCTTCAGGAACAGAACGCCTATGTTGCGTTTGTTGACAGCGACCTTGTAAAAGAGTTTGATTATGACGGCGTCAAATATTATATGGTACCCGCGGGCGGCTCCTGGGAACTTCAGAAAGACGCGAACGGCAAAACCCTTATGGATGAAAACGGCAACATCGTCAAAACAAAGGTTATGATTTACACTTCCGACAAGCAGCCTCTCACCGACACCGCCCTTGCGGAGACTGTTCTTCAGGAGTTTCAGAGTGAGCTCGGCTTTGTAAAGAAAACAGGCGGAAAAGCCGCTCTTATTATAGCGTGGGCTGCGTTTTCATATGTTCTTTGGGGTATGACCTACACAATCGGCGATATTCCTCTTTGGGGCGTTACCTCACTTATGACCGAGAGCCAGCAGGATCGCGCAAAAGCGCTCACTCTTGCCCGTGCCGTCGCGAATGTTGGTATGATAGGCACACTGTTTACAATGATAGCCCCCGCGTTTCAGGGTATGTTCAAGGCAAGAGGTATGGATGAGGCTCACTCGCTCAGAGCCGCTTATATTGCGCTCGCAGTTGTTATGACCGTGTTCGCATCGATTCTTTTCCAGGTTGCCGGCCTTTCCGTTAAAGAAAAAGTCTCCGCCAAGAGCGAAAAAACATACTCCATCAAAGAGAATTTCAAAATTATGTTCGGCAACAAGCCTTTCCGTCAGATTCTTATCTCCGGCATTCTGAGAAGTCCCATTCAGCTTCTTTCCATTGTTGCCATGACTCTTGTTATGTATTATTTCTTCAACAACGATATAGGCGCGACACTGTTTGTTGACGGGGCGCTCAACATCAAGCTTGTTCTCAAAATACTCATTCTCGTTGTAGGCCTTTTCGGCGGAATGATTGGTTTCCCGCTGTTTGTTCCCAAGCTTATTACAAAATTCGAGAAGAAAAAGCTTTATAACTTTTTCACCCTCATCGGCGCAATTCCCTTTGCCCTCATTTTCATTTTCTTCCTTATTTCCAAGGGCAATGTTCTCACCTGGGTTGGCATGGCGGTTATGGCGGTTCTGTTCTTTATGGCAGCCGCTTCAATGGGGTCACTCAATGTTCTTCAATCCGTTATGATTGCAGACTGT
>ONON01000222.1 GCA_900319455.1 uncultured Eubacteriales bacterium | reverse complement strand
TGTGAACAGAGACGCCTGTGTTGCGGATTTGAAGGTGATACGAGCTTTCATAATAAGCTCGGTAATGGGTGATGAGAACCTGTTAAGCGTGCCGAATTTGAAGCCCGTGCACCACCAATACTTGGTGTAGGGTCTTGAGAATATTCTTTCATAATTGCCGTTTTTGTTGCTGTCCCAGTAAATATCCATACTCATATTGAGCCAGTCGGATTTATCGGCGCAGTTATAATGGTTGATTGCCGCATCATCAATCTGGGCTGTTTTGAACTGATCGGTTGTGTAAACGCCGATTTCCGCACCGACGAATACCCAGCCATACTGGCCCTTCCAAAGCTGAATCATATATGCCTTGTTGTCATAATCAAAACGGATTCTGAGTTTGTCAATGAACATTACGGCAAAGCCCGCCGCCTGGTCATAAACCTCGTTGTAGCCGTAGCCGTACTGCCAGCAGTCTTTGTCATCGGTGTAGAAATAGTCGCCCTCGCTGTTATAGCTGTAGCCGAGAACGGCTTTCTGCTCCATGTTCGTAAGGCCTCTGTTAAGGGCGTCAACATACCAAACTCCGGAATCGGTTGTCTTTTTATAAGTCTGTTTGGTTGTTTTGCCTTTGTTGCCGCTGTTATTTGCTTTTTGGTTAGCGCCGGAAACAGTCTTTCTAACGGATCTGATTGTTGTAACAACCTTGCCGTCGGACTGTGTAACGACTTCGCCTTTTTCGTTTGTAACCGTTTCTTGAATTGTTTCGGTTTCTTCAGGCTGTGTCTGAGCTTCGGTTGAGATTTCGGTAACCGATTCTTCAACCGCGGTTGTTGTCTCTTCCGTTGAGGAGCTGAGCCTGTTTCTGAGCACGGGAATAGCCACGCCGACGCCCGCCACAACAACTACAGCCGCTATGACAACAGCCATTATTTTTGATTTACTCATAAATTATCACCTCAAATTATGCATTTGCACGCAAAGTATAGCAAAGCAAATTGTTGTTTGTCAATAATCTTAATAATACATTAATGCAATTTTAATAAATTTTGTGCCTTTTCTGTTCGGCTTTGCCGTTACGCTCTCGCATCCTGCCAGCAGAATATAACATCGCAAATCTGCCTTTTGTAAGTATCTTTGAAATCCGGGTTGAATGTTGTTACTTTTTTGAAGCCGACACGGCTGAGAGCGGCGTCAAACAGCTCCGCCATCTCACTGTCTTTAAAAGTTATTCTGCCGAGAACGCGGATGCAGGATGTGTCTTTTTTGTTTTGAAGCTGACCGTCAACAAAACCGGTGGGCCACCAGTATTTGTCATAAGTTCTGGTAAACTGCGGGGTGAAAACGCCGTCATAGTCGTCATCCCAGAGCATTGACATCTCCATGTAGAGCCAATCCGGTTCCTCGGCGCAGTTGTAATGGTCATACATTCCGCCGTATGTGCCTGCTTTGCGGTTGTAAAGGCCTATTTCGCAGCCGACCGTTCCGATTTCGGGATCCGAGATATAAGTGCCTTTCCAAAGCTGAATCATCCAGTCTTTGCCGGCATAGTTTTTGAAAGTAATGCGGCAGGTGTCAATATAAAAATCTATCAGTGAAGCAGCCTTGTCATAAAAGCGGTTATAGCCGAATTTGGCCTGTTTGGCGTTTTTGTCATCATTGTAGATATACTGACCTGTGCTGAAAACGCCGTAGCCCTGTTTTCGCAGGCCGTTTATTGTCATATCCGGCGCGAGAACACCTGAAGATGTCTGAACATCCTTTTTGGTTGTGCTCTCGGTAACCGAGGTTGTTTCGGTCTGTTTAACTGTTGATGAAGCGGTTTCCGCCTCCGTTGCCCTGACGGTTGACGATGTTTCGGGGGCCGCGGTTGTTTCATCATCACCGCCGATTATTGCTTTTTTCGCCCTTTCAAACACCGACGGCGCTTTTGTTGTTGCCGTTGTTCTGACCGTAGTTTCAATGGATTTAAGCGTTTCGGTCAATGTTGCCGCCTCGGTTTCACTCTCCCGCTCCGGAGCCGTGTTGCTGATGATTTCTTCTCTTGTCGCTTCGGGGTTTTCAACAACGACAGTGCTGCGCGAACGCATAACCGAAATCATAAGCACACACGCGGCAATAACCGCCACTGTTGTGACGATGAGCGTAATGTTCTTTTTCATTTCGCCTTTTCTCCTTTTCAATTTTTTGTTCCGTTTTATATAAATGTCATATTTATCCATTTTAATGTTCTTATTATTATAACAGTTAAAGTTTTTTTGTCAATTAAAATAATAAATATTTTTTATAAATTAATATTATTAAAACAAACACGCCGATTTATGTATGTGACAAAAGAAAAAGCCCGCGGAGCAGAACCCCGCGAGCCTTATAAATCAAAGTCTGTTTTTGCTCTCGGACGGAACAGACGAACCTATTCCGAGAAAAATGAAGAACAGCGGTGCCGTGTAATACATTGTGTTGCCGAAAAAGGATGAAACAAGGTAGGCAAACGCGGCGACAAGACAGACCGACGATGTTGAGTCAAGTTTTGCTCTGCGGCAAAACGCTTTAACAAAAACCGACATAACGCCCGAAACATAAATAACGGCGGCGGGTATGCCGAAAAACACGGCATACTGCAAAAACTCATTATGCGGACGGTCACTGTAACCCGTTTCTTCTTCAAGCCTTCTGCCTATTCCTTCAATCCCGTGCCCGAACAGCGGCCGCTCTTTTATATAGCCGACGGTGGAAGTCCATAAAGACCATCTGCCCGTGCCCGCGTCACCCGCTGTTCTTACGCTTTCGGCACTGTCTCCGCCGATAAGAGCCGGACCTGATGAACCGCCCGTATTGTTGCCGATTATCATTTTAATATCATTAAACAAACCCGCAAGGTCGGTGAAAAATGAATTGAAAAACCTGCCCGTTGCATAAGAGATAATCAAGAAAAGAATAAAAGGAGCAAGCCATGCAGCATTGAAACGCTTTTCGGTAACAGCGGCAACACCGGCAAGAAAAACAAGAGCGGCACAAACAGCCAGAAAGCAGCCGAATGTGGCGTTGACTGTAAGCAAAGCCGAATTAAAGCAGAAAGTCAGCGCCGTGAAAATCTTTTGTTTAACACCTTTGCCCAAAACAAACAGCGCCGCCGACAGAGTGATTGCGATTGTAAGAAAATATCCGTAGTGATTGAACTGATGAAACACAAAGCTTATACGGCCGCTGTCAATTTCCTCCATAGAAACAAGCGGTTTTATAAATCTGTGAACAAGAGAAGCGATTCCCGCAACCCACGAACAGGCAAGCAGAGCGTAAACCGGCGCTTTTTTCAGCCTTTCTTTTTTTATCAAAGAAGAACAGAAAAAATAAACAAGAAAATAAACAAAAAAGGTGAAGAGGCTTTCGTTGCGGTACTCTCCGCCTTTAAGCGCGTTCTCGGTAAACCCGTTTGCCGCGGTTGAAATAAGCATCCATAAGCAAAGCGCAAGAAATATCAGCGAAGGGATATTATCCGACAAAACATTTTTCAACGATGTTTTTCGGGAATTGAAAGAATACATTGCCGCGGCAATAACTCCCGACAAAACGGCAAAGCCGTTGAAAACACCGGTGAAAACGGGAAAGGTTGTAAGCAGTTTCCATGAATTTGCCGCTTGAAGATAAGCAAAAACCGAAACGGGGAGCAGGCAGAACAGCACGCCTGCCGAAGCGGCAAAAAAATCAGAGCAGGCCTCCGATATTTCGGAAACCGTGAAATTCCTGCCTTTATTGTTTTTATAAAACTCCGTAAGCCGTTTAACGCCGTTCATCGCAACCTCTTTTTTTATTGATAAATTAATTATAACACATTTTGTCTGACAATCAAACAGAAAAATCTATCGGCAAAGAATCGGTAAAAAATATGCTGCCGAACGACGGTCAAGTCGAACGGCAGCCAAAAAGGAAGGTGTTTTATTTAAACAGCATCTTTATGAAAGTTATTACAAGTTCTCCGATTACTTTAATTGCGTTTTTTGCAGCTTCGGATGTTTGTATTGTCTTTTTTCCAATGGTAATATCCGGAAGAATATTAAAGAAACTCAGAATTAAGTTCCCGAATTTTTTCAGTCCATCGACAAATGTCACCGTGAAGAAATAAACTATTTTATCAATTATACCGTTTTTAACAGTAACATCCGCTTCACACTTGCAGATTTGTTTCCCGTTATCAACTACATTCACTTGAACAGTAAAGTTTTTTTCAGGCTTTTCAACTGAGTAGGATTTAGACTGTGTATGTTTGCCTGCTTCGTCTTTCAAGCAAACATCCTCACCGTTAATAAGCCAATGTATCTCAGATGACGCCGGCACATTCCCGGTAGCGGCAATAAATTTTTTGGTCTGACGGTATGAGATTTTTTCATCAGCATCATAATTCACTATTCTTACTTCCGCGCTTTTTTGATCCGGTTCGGCGGTAAGAACATTGATGTAAAAATTACCGTACTCATCAAAAGCGTCTTGCCACATTCCGCCTGTTAATTGTGAGCCGGAGATATAGTAGCTTTCTCCCGGATTGGCACAATGATTATCTTCAGCCTTAATGTCGGTAACAACCATCAAATCATTGTTCGGAGCAGTATATGTAACAGCAATAACATACTTCTCGCCTTGTTTCACATCAAGTTTTGATTTTAATTCTATATTTTGTTTGCCGATTTCTTTTATTTCATGAGTTTCGTTAACAAGCGCCACTTCGCCTTTTGCAATAGAATTGTCGCCTTGATTGGAATTGTATTTGTATATTCTTATTTGAACTGACACATCAGTTCCGCGGGAAATCCATAAGCCGACATCAGAAATCGTCTCTGATGTGCTGAAAGCATATATATTGGCACAGGTTGTTCCGTCATTCAATCTGACACTGTTATTGCCTGATTCGTCA
>ONON01000223.1 GCA_900319455.1 uncultured Eubacteriales bacterium | reverse complement strand
GGTGAAACGGGAACAGTTAAATTTAACTGGGATGCGGAACATACTCTGTTTATCGGAAAAGAGAGAATTCACAATGATATGTAAGGTCCGTCATACCATTGAAAAATACGGTATGATTAAAAAAGGTGACAACATTCTTGTTGCTCTTTCGGGTGGCGCGGATTCTATGTGCCTGCTGGATGTTTTATTGAAATTAAAAAATGAAATGGGTTTTTACGTATGCGCCGCTCATATAAATCACGGAATAAGAGGGGCGGAGGCAGACAGAGACGAGTTGTTTGTTAAAGAGTATTGCAACTCACATTCCGTTAAACTTGGTTTTAAAAAAGTCGATGTCCCTCTTATTTCAGCCCAAACAGGCGAGGGGCTTGAAGAATGCGGCAGAAGGTTGAGATACACTGTTCTGAAAGAATTTGCCGGCGACGGGTTCATAGCCACCGCACATAATCTGAATGATCGCATAGAAACATTCTTCTTCAATTTTGCAAGAGGCGCCGGGTTAAACGGGCTTTGCTCCATTCCGCCTGTAAGAGGTAATATAATCAGGCCTCTGATTGATTGTTCGAGAATTGAAATTGAACAGTACTGTTCAGACAACTCAATCCCTTTTGTTACAGACAGCACCAATTTTGACACAGAATATTCAAGAAACAGGATTAGGCATAATATTCTGCCTCAGTTAAAATTGATAAATGATTCTTTGGAACAATCAGCAGATAAATGTTTCACCCTTTTAAACGATGATAAAGATTATCTCGATTTGCAGTCAAATGAGTTATATCAAAAAGCTCTTTGTGAAAACGGTTTTTGCGTTGATGTACTGAATAATGCGCATCCCGCAATCAAGAACCGTGTTATCTCATTAATTATAAAAAATAAAACAGATATAATTCCCGATTTCTCAACTGTATTAAAAATATCCGAAATTATTAAAAATGAAGGTGTTGTTCAGATTTCATCCGGAATTAATGTCAGGGTCAGAAAAGGGGTCCTTGATTTTCCTGTTTTTAAAAAAACAGATAAATGGAAAAAAGAATGTAAAAATGGATTTAATTATCTGCCCGGTTTCACGGTTGAGGTTTTGTCTTTTAACAAAAACGATACAATTAATTCAAAATTGAACAACAGAAATGAGCTAATATATGATATTGACAGCAAAAAAATTTCCGGTAATTTGATGTTCAGAAATCGATGTGACGGTGATGTTTACCGTCCCGTCGGGCGAAACTGTTCAAAAACATTAAAAAAGCTTTTCAATGAAAAAGGAATTCCTCCTGAAAAAAGAGATGAAATTCTTATTTGCAATGATGGAAGCAGAATAGTTTTTGTCGAAGGTTTCGGCGTTGATGAATATTTTTCGGTTACAGGCAGCACTGAAACTTTTTTAAGATTTATAATAAGGAGAAATTAAAAATTGTTTAATGATGCAGAAAGAATCCTTATCAGCGAGGCTGATTTGCATAAAATCGTTTCAAAACTCGGGGCAGAGATTACCGATGACTACAAAGATAAAAACCTTTTGTTAGTCAGTGTTCTTAAAGGCGCTGTTGTTTTTATGACAGACCTTATGAGAGAAATTAAAATTCCGTGCAGTATTGACTTTATGGCAACATCAAGTTATGAAGGCGCTAAATCAACAGGTGTTGTGAAAATAATAAAAGATTTGGATGAAGATATAACCGGTAAAGATGTTCTTATTGTTGAAGATATTCTTGATTCAGGCAGAACCTTGAGTTACATCACAAGCATACTGTTAAAAAGAAACCCCGCAAGCCTTAAAATCTGCACGTTGCTTGACAAGCCTGCCGCAAGAGTTGTTGAGACCGTTCAGCCCGATTACACAGGAGCGACTGTTGAAGATGAATTTGTTATAGGATACGGTCTTGATTATAATGAGAAATACAGAAATCTGCCGTATATTGCAATATTAAAAAAAGAAATCTATCAAAATTCCAAATAAAAGGAGTGATTAAATCTTTTGAATAACAGTAATGAAAATCCCGGAAAAAAATCGGTGTTAAAAAAAATCTCCGCCGTTTTGCCTTATATACTTATTCCGGTACTTATTATTTTCGGCATCACTTTTTTTGCCGACTCAAGGCAAACGGATAAAAAACAATATTATGAGATTATTCAGCTGTTTAATGACAATGAAATAACGGCATATTCTCTTAATGTCAGCAACGGTTCTCTTACATATTACACCAAAACAGACGGCAAAAAACCGCACACCTATATTGTTCCGAGTGTCAGCGTTTTTATTGATGATGTTCATAAAACGGTTATGAAGCATAATTCACAGGCTCCTGAAAATGAAATTATCAAAGCGGATTACATTTCCGGTGCGACAAACCAGTGGCTTCTGAGCATTTTGCCTACCGCGGCTATGATTATTTTTATGGCTGTTTTGACTGTTATTATGTTCAGAAGAATGAATAACACCATGAATATGGAAAACAACCGTTCCATCAGCTTCGGCAAGGCAAAAGTTAAAATGGTAAAAGATGAAAAGCGTAAAACCACATTTAAGGATGTTGCCGGAGCCGATGAGGAAAAAGAAGAGCTGCAGGAAATTGTTGAATATCTTAAAGCGCCGGACAAGTTTAATAAACTCGGTGCAAGGATTCCGAAAGGTGTTCTGCTGGTAGGCCCTCCCGGTACAGGTAAAACCCTTATAGCCAGAGCGGTTGCGGGTGAGGCTGATGTTCCGTTTTTCTCAATTTCAGGTTCTGATTTTGTGGAGATGTATGTCGGTGTAGGCGCTTCAAGAGTAAGAGATTTGTTCGATCAGGCGAAGAAGAATTCACCGTCAATTATTTTCATTGATGAAATTGATGCCGTCGGTCGCCACAGAGGTGCCGGTATGGGCGGCGGCCACGATGAAAGAGAACAAACATTAAACCAGTTACTTGTTGAAATGGACGGGTTTGGTGCAAATGAGGGCGTTATAATTATTGCCGCCACAAACAGGCCTGATATTCTTGACCCTGCATTATTGAGACCCGGCAGGTTTGACAGGCAGGTTACGGTTAATTATCCGGATGCAAAAGGCAGAGTCGCTATTCTTAAAGTTCATGCCGATAATAAACCGTTGGCTCCTGATGTTGAATTGGAAAAAGTTGCTCATTCAACGGTTGGTTTCACCGGAGCCGATCTTGAGAATCTTTTAAATGAGGCCGCACTGCTTGCCGCGCGCCGCGGTAAAATGGCAATCACTATGGCGGAAATTGATGAAGCTACAATAAAGGTTCTTGTTGGCACTGAAAAGAAATCCCATAAGATGACCGAGCGTGAGAAAAAACTTACATCTTACCATGAGGCAGGTCATGCAGTTGCGAGCTTTTACCTTGAAAATGAAGATCCCGTGCAGCAGATTTCAATTATACCCAGAGGGCTCGCGGGCGGTTACACGCTTCACAGACCGACAGAAGATAAAAGCTATCAATCCAAAAAGGGAATGTTGGATTCACTTGTTTCACTTCTCGGCGGCAGAGTTGCCGAGGCACTTACAATGGGCGACATATCCACAGGCGCGTCAAATGATATTGAAAGAGCTACCGACATTGCCAGAAAGATGGTTACTAAATACGGAATGAGTGAAAAACTCGGCCCTATTGCTTTCGGGCAGGGGAGCGAAGAAGTTTTTTTAGGCAAAGATTTCGGTCACACAAGAAATTATTCTGAAAAAGTTGCGGCTGAAATTGATGCTGAAATTGAAAGAATTGTTAATGAAGCATACGCAAGAACCAATGCGATTCTTACCGATCACAAAGACAAACTGGAAGCTGTGGCAAACAGACTGTTTGAAAAAGAAAAAATCGAAGGTGATGAGTTCATAAGAATAATGAACGGTGAACCTGAACCTGATGATCCTGATTTGAACAGCAAAAATGATGATGTGCTTGATGATAATTTGACAAATAACAGTATTTAAACTGTCATAATAATTAGGGGTTGCGTTATGCGGCCCCTTTTCTTTTTATTGATTTATGATTATTATTTTGTTAAAATAAAACAGGGTGATCAAAAATGAAAATCGGCTTGTTTTCCGACCCGCATTACTGCACTTTAAAATTTGACGATGACAGAAAACCGGAATTATCGTTAAATAAAATCAAATCTATGCTTGAAGAATTTAAAAGGCAAAGTGTTGAACTTATTATTTGTTTGGGTGATTTGCTTCATTGTGAGCCTGATAAAAATCAAAACCTTGAAAACCTGAAAATTATTTCTTCCATTATCAAATCATATAATATTTCTTTTGTTCTTATTCCGGGCAATCACGACAGTGAAATCTTTACAAAGGAAGAGTATTCGTCGGTTTCAGGCTTTGATGTTGCTCCGTTAAAATTTGAAACAAAGCATTATAAGTTGATTTTGCTTGACGCCTGCTGTAATGATGACGGTTCGCTTCATATTCCGCCGGAAAATGACTGGACCAATTCTTATGTTCCGGTCTCTCAAATTGAATGGTTAAAAAATGAACTTTCAGATAAATCAAAAAAATGTATTGTTTTTACTCACCAATGTCTTGATTTCAATGTTGAATGTCATCATTTAATCAGAAACGCTGTTTTAATTAATTCAATAATTGATGATGCCGGAAATGTTGAGTCGGTTTACAGCGGACATTATCATCCGGGTAAGGAAAGCAAAAGAAATAATATTAATTATATTACATTGAAAGCAGTGGTTTGCGGCGACGGCAATCCATACAGAATTATTGAAATATTATAAATATTATATTGATTTATTGACATTTAATTTTAAAAAATTTATACTTGAACTATATTTATAATAATATTAAAGGATGCAATTAGAATGTATGATGTAATAATTATCGGGGCAGGTCCTGCAGGCCTTTCAGCTGCAACATACGCAGGCAGAGCAGGCTTGAATTGTCTTATTCTCGAATCAACAATGTACGGCGGTCAAATCACCTCAACATCCGAAGTTGAAAATTATCCCGCACTCAAAAAAACAGCCGGGTGGGAACTTGCCGAAAATCTCTATCAACAGGCTGTTTCATTCGGAGCCAAACTCAATTTTGAAGAAGTTAAATCCATTATCGACGACGGAATGTTAAAAACAGTTGTTACGCCCGAAAATGCTTATGTTACCAAAACCGTAATTATTGCAAACGGCGCAAAAAGAAGGCATCTCGGCGTCGAAGGCGAAGATGAATTAAGCGGCAAAGGCGTTTCATATTGCGCTTTTTGTGACGGTTCATTTTTTAAAGATAAAACTGTATGTGTATGCGGCGGCGGAAACACTGCTCTCGAAGATGCTCTTTACCTTTCAAATATCTGCAAAACGGTTTATCTTGTTCACAGAAGAAACGAATACCGCGCACAAAAGCATATAATTGATATAGTAAATAAAACTGAAAACATTGTTCCCGTTTTATCCTATGTTCCGGTAAAAATTTCAGGCGAAAACACGGTTCAATCAATTACACTCAAACAGGTTGAAACAGGCGAAGAGAAGTTAATTGAAACTGACGCTGTTTTTGTTTGTATCGGTCTTTCCCCCGAAAACAATGCTTTTGCAGAAATTGTTGAGTTGGATAAAAACGGTTATATTGTCGCTGATGAATCCTGTGAAACAACTTGCAAAGGTATATTTGCCGCGGGCGACACAAGAACAAAAGTTTTAAGGCAAATTGTTACGGCGGCCTCCGACGGAGCTGTTGCCGCGACAGCCGCCTTAACATATATAAATCAAACGGAGGGTTAAATATCAGATGAAAGAAAGCAGCAGACAGTACGCTCAGGAAGCTTATGAAATTGTAAAACACGCAGCCGATAAAATCGGCTCACGGTTGCCGGGTTCAGACAATGAAAAAAAGTTTGCGGATTATATGGGTCAAAAGCTCAAAGACATTGGTATTGAGCCTAAAAAGGAAGAGTTTACCGTTTCGCCGAGAGCGTCAATCGGCGGAATACCTTATGCAGGCTGGGCGGGAGTTATTCTTTGCGTTGCATCATATTTTGCGAGAGCAATACCTTACCTTTGGTTTGCTATGGCGGGCTTCGGCGTTGCTGTAATCATTTGGCTGGTTTTCAGCGTTTTTCTTTATAAGCCCTGGTTCGATATGTTTTTTAAACAGGAAATCTCTCAGAATGTATATGGTGAGCTTTTGCCTGATGACGGAAAATATGATTACACCATAGTTCTTTCAGGTCATACCGATACAAGCTGGAACTGGAAGCACTCAGAGCATGCGTATAAATATAAAGATAAACCGGTTTTAGGCATTATTGCGACTTATGCCAAAGTTGGATTTGGCGCTGTTTGTTTCTTCGTTATGGCATTTTATTCTATATTTCAGGCGGTATATTACACTGCGCTTACTGTTTTTCAGGCAGAATGGGCAGTTATATGCCAATACGGCGCGCAGTATGGCTACACCAACAAATTTACAACTGTTTACGGTGTTCTTGATCAAATTTTTCTTTTTCTCCCGATTATCTGTTGCATTGGCTGTTTCTTTGTAATTATGTGGGCCGATCCCAATCCGCGTAACGCCTCCCGCGGCGCGATGGATAACGCTACCGGCATAGCATTAGGTTATGAGGTTATTAAATATTTCAAAGAAAACCCCGAAAAAATGCCCGCAAACTGCCGTATTATTGATTTAAACTGCGGTTCGGAAGAAGCGGGTCTCAGAGGCTCAATGGCATTTGTTAATGAGCATAAAGGCGAACCAATTCTTGAAAATGTCTGGAACATAAACATTGACTCTGTTGCCGATAAAGACTATTTTGAAGTTGTTATAAAAGATGACTGGCAGTTCACAAGATTTGACGCTGACCTTGAAAAAATGTTTAAAGAAACATTTAACGAACTCGGTATTGAAAGTAAAACAGGCGGTTGCATCCATAACCCTGTAGGCGGTTGCGACAGTACCCCTATGACAAAAGCGGGTATAAAATCCGTCACATTTGCTGCTCAGAATCCTGTTTTGACTTATTATTATCATACATGGCGTGATGTTCCCGAGCGCTTTGATATGGAAACGGTAGGCGATGGATTTGATGTTATCTTAGGTGTAATTGAAAAAATTGATAAATTCCAGCAGGAAAAAGGGTTTAACGGCCCTCAGAAAAAATAATTATCAAACCGGAAAGGATTAAATATGGGCTATAAAACCGATATCGAAATAGCGCAGGAATGTGAAATGAAACCGATAACGGAGATTGCAAAATCTGCGTTTGTTGACGAAAAATATATTGAACAGTACGGTAAATACAAGGCAAAAATCGATCCTGCGTTAATTAATGAAACAGAGCGTGAAAACGGCAAACTCATACTTGTTACCGCAATAACACCAACACCCGCCGGCGAAGGCAAAACAACAACTACAATAGGTCTTGCAGACGGACTTAAGCGTTTAGGCAAAAATGTAACGGTTGCGTTGCGTGAACCTTCACTCGGTCCTGTTTTCGGGGTTAAAGGCGGCGCGGCAGGCGGCGGATATGCGCAGGTTGTTCCAATGGAAGATATTAATCTTCATTTCACCGGTGATTTTCACGCAATAGGCGCGGCAAACAACCTTCTCGCGGCAATGCTTGACAACCATATCCAACAAGGTAATTCGTTAAACATTGATGTCAGAAAAATAACATGGAAACGCTGTGTTGATATGAATGACCGTCAGTTACGCAATATTGTTGACGGTATGGGCGGCAAAGCAAACGGCGTACCCCGTGAAGACGGGTTTGATATTACTGTCGCAAGTGAAATAATGGCGGTATTCTGCCTTTCATCGTCAATCAGCGATTTAAAAGAACGGCTTTCAAAAATAATTGTTGCATATACCTATGATGATAAACCTGTCACAGCGGGTGATTTAAAAGCGGTCGGCGCTATGACGGCTCTGCTCAAAGATGCCATAAAGCCCAACCTTGTTCAGACTCTTGAAGGTACTCCTGCTTTTGTTCACGGCGGTCCTTTTGCAAATATTGCGCATGGTTGCAACTCTGTTATGGCTACAAAACTTGCCCTTAAAATGGGGGATTATACAGTTACGGAAGCCGGTTTCGGCGCTGATTTAGGCGCGGAAAAATTTCTTGATATTAAATGCCGTATGGCGGGTCTTGTGCCGGATGCCGTTGTTATTGTGGCAACGGTAAGGGCGCTTAAAATGCACGGCGGTCTTGCCAAAAACCAGCTTGCCGATGAAAATATCGAAGCGCTTGAAAAAGGCATTCCCAATCTGCTTCGACATGTGTCAAATATAAAGAATGTATATAAACTTCCATGCGTTGTTGCCGTTAACCGTTTTCCGACTGATACCGATAAAGAAATAGATTTTATTATTTCCAAATGCAAACAACTCGGTGTAAACACAGTTCTTTCAACCGTCTGGGCTGAAGGAGGAAAGGGCGGAGAAAACCTTGCTCGTGAGGTAATCCGACTCTGTAATGAAGAACAAGGTGAATTTACATTCTCTTATGAGCTTAACTGTTCCATTGAAGATAAAATACGAGCCGTTGTTAAAAAAATATACGGCGGTGATGATATAACTGTTTTGCCCAACGCTAAAAAACAAATTGAGCAGTTGACATCACTCGGATTTGACAATCTTCCCGTTTGTATCGCAAAAACTCAATACAGTTTTTCAGATGACCCTGCCAAACTCGGCGCACCTGAAAACTTTAATGTTACCGTTAAAAATGTTAAAGTATCCGCGGGCGCAGGTTTTATTGTTGTTTTAACCGGTGATATTCTGACTATGCCGGGTTTGCCGAAAAAGCCCGCCGCTGAAAACATCGATGTTGATGATAACGGTAAAATATCAGGCTTGTTTTAATTAAAAAAAATCACCACTGTGCGTTTTCAGTGGTGATTTTTTTCAGCCGAGAAGACTTTTTATAAGATTAAAAACATATTTAAAATCTTTAAAAACAATTTTAAAGGCATCAAAAAATGAGGTATTCCATTTTTCTGTTGTGTTGCAGTTTTCTGCGGTCATTGGTGATGCGGTATCGTCTTCTTTATTATAAACAACATATTGAGGCCAGTTTTCATCTTCAAAAACAGTAAATGTTCCCTCACTTGCCATATAACTTATAAGTTCATTGAACACAAACGGAAAATCTCCATGATCCAAATTTTTTATAAAAAATGTTGTATCCGGAAACAGGCATGTTGAGGCATCTACCTGCTTATCGGGCGATATATATTTTGCGGTTCCCTTTTCAGCTGCCTGTGTAAGATATTTTTTGTTGAATGTTTCATTTATTTTTACCGTTGTTGCTCCTTTGGATGATTTGCCGAGTTCAACCATACCGTCGGAGATAACATCATATTCTTTAACAACCGGAATCATTGCGATACCGTATTTTTCAATGTTATAAACATCAACACCGTTGTCAGCGCATTTTTTTAAAATCTCATCTGATTTCAAACCGATATTATAATGATAATTGTCAATAATCCTGATAAACTCCGCCCAATCATCATCATCGCCGAAGATTAACTTTTTCGCTTTTTCATAATTTTCATCGTCAACCATCGACCAGTATCCGGGCCAAGTGCCGTATGAACCTTTAAGCAGGGTAGGGGTTACTTTATTTTTTACAATACCGTAAACGCGGTTAACCTCATTAAGCGCGAGTTTTACCCCTCCTATTTTGTTATATGCCGTTATAAAAGCTTTAATAAACTCAATTAATGTTTCATCATTTGTAAACAATGAATAGTCAAAATCCTGAGCATAATTTGTCAATGCATTATTGTCAACAAACGCAGTACCGCTGAACAGATGGCTTACCGGTTCACATCCATCGGCAGCGCTTGAATATAAAATAACATCCGAAACTTTATCTGTTCCGTATTCATCAAGATAGGCGAGAATTTCATTTGATCCCAGGCATCTGCCTAATAAACATACTTTGTTTTTATTTGTGCTTCGGCAAACAGCGGAAATGTATTTTTCAAGTTCGTCTGCTATTTCACAAGGATCTTTACGAAAATCATAATAAAACTTATGGTGGGTTATTTTGAACTTGCCATCTTTAATATCCGGATAAACCTGGCTTGTGTGTTTATGATGAGAGCCGTTGTCAGGCTGGCCCTGAGTGTTTAGTGTCAGTTTTTCATAAACAGGCAAATAGGCATCATACAGCAAATTACAAAATTCATCATAATTATTGCTATAATAGCATTTAATAAACATTTTTAAATTTTCCTGCGTTAAAAACTGTGAAATATAGTTTTCGGGAAGTTCAATCGGGTGAATGCATTCCGGTTCATCGGTTCCGTTATCGATTATTAATGCATCAGAAGCCTCGCCTGCAACATAAATAACAGGAATGTCACTGTAATGATCCGGGTCATCTACCGGAACAGCCGAAAAAGAAATCGGTACTGTAATTCCTGTTATTAAAACCAAGGCTAAAACGCAGGATAAAAGTTTTATATGTTTTTTTATCATTGAATTTCCAACTTTCTGAATTTACTGATTAAAAATTATACAATATTC
>ONON01000224.1 GCA_900319455.1 uncultured Eubacteriales bacterium | reverse complement strand
TGAGGTTTACAAGAACTCAAAAGTAACCGTAATCGCTAAGGCAAGCGGTATTCCGAGTGGCTATGTTCTTGCGATTTATGACGGCGGTTCAAAGCCCGCGGCAACCGGCGACAGTACATCGGTTACTTATGAAATAAGCGAACTTGTGGCTCAGAACAAGACTCTCACTGTTAAAGTTATTGACGCATCCGGAAAAGTTCAGAAAGACGGCAGCGGTAAAGAATTGAGCGCAAAAATCGAAATTAAAGTCAAGACCGGATTTTTCGACTTGATTATTGCCTTCTTCAAAAAGCTTTTCGGCGCAAATAAAGTTACAATCAAACCATAAAAAATAAGTGAAAACACGGGGCTGTCTGTTTGGACAGCCCCGTGCGGTTAGTATATTTTGCATTACAACTCAATCGGAAAATTGTTAAGCTCATTTCCCGCGACCAGCACATCAACAAGCTCGTTTATCTGTTTGAGCGCCTTGTTTTTCTTGAGTATTCTCGAGGGAATGGAAACAACCGAGGTTACGAGTTTGTAAAAATCACTCTCGCTGTCAAATCTGTTCTGCTGAGCGTTGAAAATGTTTAAAAACACCGTTCTGCCAATATCCATAACCTTTTCGTCACGGTAGGGCAGGGTCCATTTTTTCTCAATAACTCTGCCGAAGGTCAGCGTGTTGAGAATGCGGTAAGCTTTTTTAACGGTTAGTCTGTCGGCAAATTTTGCCGCGGGCTTGAGAAGAAAACGGAATTTAACAAGTTTTTCGGCAGGAGCGCCGAGCGCGTTTATACGGTCAATAAACTCCTGCTTGTCGCCGTAGGCAACCCCCTCAATCGTTTTGTTTATAAGGTTGAGAGCGTGCTCTTTAAAAAACGCCTGCGCGTCGGGCACTCCTTCAAATGAGTCGAGATAATCAAAATCAAGAGTTATTGTGTTCCTGTCATCATTGACTGTAACAAGCGCAATCGGCGCGGGATAACCGCAGATTGAGCCGACATTTATTGAAGTGATTGTGTTGCCCGCGGGGGAGGTGAATTTTTTAACATCCGTCATATGTGAATGGCCCACAAAACTGTATTTAAGCCCCATGTCCGCAAGCCTTGAGGCAACCTTTTCCTCATCCTTAACGCTCATTCCGCCGCCCGAAATCATCGGGTGAATGTGCTTTACAAGCAGGTGGTGTTCCATGCTTATAACCGTCATGCCTTTGCTCTGCGCGTCTTTCATCTGCTTTTCAATCCATTGAAAATGCTCTTCCGAAAAGCCCGAACCGCCCATGCCGGACTGGTCGTCATTAAAGCAAAGAAGCCTGAGCCTGTCATTGAAATCAACAGCGTATGAAGATGTGCCGAGGTGTGTGAAAAATTCATCCGACGCCTGTTTCGGGCCGAATTCATAATAGAAATCCCGCAGCTTATCTGCCGGCATAGTCTCAACATCGTGGTAAACATTGTCGCCTTCATATCTGCGCGGGTTTTTGTCACTGCAGAAATCATGCGTTGCGGTAATAACAAAAACAGGCTTATGTTTTTGCAGTTCTTTAAGCTTTTCGCGGAATTCCTCGTGGCTTACAACCTCGCCGTCGTTTGAAAGGTCACCGGCGATCAGAACCGCGTCCGTGTCGCTTTCGGCGATTTTTTTAAAAGCGGCGTCAACAATCTCCGCCGTTTCAGCCAGACATTTCTGATCCGATTCGCTTCTGAGCGTGTAGGCTCTGCCTTCAAAGCCGAGTTTTCTTGAATAAAAATGAGGGTCGGCAATAACCGTAAGTTTAACTTTTTTCTCAGGCATAATATCGCTCCGTTTTATCTGTATTTTTGCAATTCAAATTCATTGATGGTGTCTCTTGCAAGCTCAGGCTGATCCGTTATCAACGCGTCAACTCCGAGCTTGAGGCACTTTTGCATATCGGTTTTTTTGTTGACCGTCCACGCGCATATTTTAAACCCGAAACTGTGCGCGAGGTTCACAATCTCTTTGTTGAGCGTTTTGTGAAACGGATGAAGTGAATAGGCGCCTATTTCTTTCGCAATTCTGAAAGGCGGATACATTGTGTTGACAGCGGATTTGGTGCCGGGATATAAAAGTCCTGTTCTGCAGTCCGCGGCGATTTTTTTCGCGTGAAGCAGCAGCTTCTCATCAAAACTCGAAATAAGCAGCCTGTCAAACAATCCGTGGTTTTTAACCGATTCAATCAACTGTTCCACAATTCCGTTTTCTCCGTTTTTCGGGCTTTTGATTTCTATATTCATTATACCGCTTGCCGTTTCTTTTTTTACAAGCTCAAGCAAATCATCAAGCGTGGAAATGCGAAGGTTTTTAAAACTGTCGGAGAAATATGAACCGAAATCATAGGAGCGCAGTAAATCAAGCGAATAATCCGCTATTTTGCCTATTCCGTCTGAAACATTGTTGATTTTGTAATCGTGGCAAACAACAATTATGTTGTCTTTTGTGCGGTGAATATCTGTCTCAAAACTTGAAAAACCGAGTTCAAAAGCCTTTTGAAACGCAGGCAGAGTGTTTTGCGGAGCATAGGTGTTTGCTCCGCGGTGAGCCATTATAACGCATTTTTTACCAATCAGTTCCTCAGGCATAATTCAATCTCCGCATTTTTTAATATTATATCATAAACAATTCCGATTGTTAAGCTATTTTTTATTTCTTGAATAAAACTCCTTTTGATGTTATAATAAAAAAAGAAGGAGGAGTAATATGGTTTATTTTTTGATTATTTTAATCGCGGCGCTGATTATTCTCGCGGCGGCGGGGCTTGTAGCGTTTAAAATCGGCATTATTCCAAAAAGGGTAAAAAAGCCGGAAACGGATCCTATAAAAATCGAGCGCGCAAAGTGGAGAAAGGCGAATAATGATTATTTGTATTCCCTT
>ONON01000226.1 GCA_900319455.1 uncultured Eubacteriales bacterium | reverse complement strand
CTTTTGCGTATAAAAATGCTTCTCGCTCCGCCCCAGCCGACATTTATCCAGTGCGCTGCTATGAGTTTGAACATTGTTCGCGGCGTCATACCGGGCAGTGAGGTTACATAATTGCCTACCGCCGCGGGCAAAGGTATAACAGCCGAAAAATCGACCGCGAGAAAAAGAACGCCGAGCGCCGCGAAGGTAAGGTAAAGCGTGTATATCAGCCGCTCCGTCTTTTTGGGCAAAAAGCCCAAGTTGTCGCAAACTATCATATTGACAAGCGCCCAGAACTTGCCCTGAACAAGAAACAGCACCGACACAACCGAGAAGGTCAGCACGGGCACTTCGTAATAGAAGATTACAAGGAAGCACCACTGCGAAAAAGAAATGTAGTTGAGAACTCTTTTGAGCGAGTAATCACCGCCCACTGCGAGAAAATCCCACAAATACTCTTTGTAAGGCACATATTTACCGGGTGCCGGGGTGTTCCAGTGAGAGGTGAACTCACCGAAAAATGATTTTATTTTCGCGCCTGCGTTTGAGCTCATTTACTCTCACCTCCTTCGTTTTCTCCGTCACCGTTTTCAGGTGCTGGCTGTTCTTCATCAACCGTTTTTTCTTCGGGCGGCTGTTTCTCCGTTTTTCCTCCGGGGTCGGGTCCGTCGCCCGGCGTTTCTTCGGGAACATCAAACTCGCCGTTTATATAAGCCTGATGAATCTTCTCATTTTCTTCCTTGCGCTTCGCGAGTTTTTCTTTGCCGCGCTTTGTCATAAGAAAATCATCTTTGAAAACATTGCGTATAATCTGCAGGCCTATGAAACCGAAACAGGGAATAAAGCAGGCGATAAGAGCGATAAGCGCCTTTTTGTTCATTCCGCCGACTGTTTGTGTTTCGGTCTTTGTCTGAGTGTTCTGCTGCGCGTCTTTTGCCGCCTGCGCCTCATCTTCAGCGTATTTTTCACTGTTGAGTTTGTCGCAATCCTCTCTCAGGCTGCCCCAGAGAGGCTCGTTTTTCGGTTTGAACGAGTTGTCGTTTCTCGGCTGCCATTTTCCGCCGAGGTCAATGGCGGAAGCATCCTTCGCGCCCATATAGAACAGCAGATTTTCATCGCATTTATAAAAGCAGTGGTGCCCTATATGCTCAACCGACGCGGGTATGAACATTGCGTATTTCATATTTCCGCAATAGCTGAAAGCGTCATCGCCTATTGTTTTAAGCCCGTCGGGCAGGTTTATAAGTGAAGTTGCCGAGCATTTGAAAAAGGTCATATCGCCGATGCTTTTAAGCGTTGAGGGGATTTTAATTGACACAAGCCTGTCGCATTTATAAAACGCCTTGTCCGCCAGTTTCTCAACGCCTTCCGGAACCTCATAGCGCTCATCGCAGGTCCAGAACCGCTCAACGGTAATCGATGAACCCGTATTCTCTGTTATAAGGTAGTATGTGCCTATGTAGGGCGCGTAAACCCTGTTTTCCATAAGCTCGCTGAATTCGGAAAACTCGTTGAGATAATCGAAATCGCCCGAATAGCTGCTTTTTATATAGTTGCGAAAAGCCGTGAAAAGCGTGCTTTTCTCTTCATTGTCTTTAACATATACGCCGTCAACGGTGAAGCTCTCCACATTCTCGCGCCCTATGTTTTTGACCTCTCCGCCCGCCTTGACATCGTCAAGCACAACCTGAGTGCAGTGGCAGATGGGGTATGAGATAAGCTCCTTCATATCTTTTGTGTAAAGCACGCCGTTTACGGAGCGGTAGTTGGGGTTGTTTTCATCAACATAAAAAGCCCTGAGCGAGCGGCAGTAAACAAACGCCTGGTTTTCAATGTATTCAACCCCGGGGCCTATATAAATGTATTTGACATATTCGTCGCTGTTTACGGTGAACCTTGAAACGGCAATTACATCGCCCTGTGTTTCAACCCACTCGCCGCCCTGTTTCTCAAGCGGATGACCGATGTGTATTTCGGTAATTGAGGCGTTGCCGTTGAAGCCGTTAAAAACATAACCGCTTTTGCCCGTGCCGTTATAATCATCCGTGTAGCTGAACTCATAGGTTTTTCTTGAAAGTGTGTTAAAAGAAAAACTGACAGACGCGCTCAGTACTATTATAAGAAAAATTACAAAAGCGATTTTGCCGGTTTTACTCATGGTGCCGCCGACATCGGGCTTCGGAAGCGAAGACTGTTTGAACATAAAAGCCCCCCTGAATAAACATAATAACATAATTATATACTAAAATTATACAGTTTTCAATAAATTTTTGTGTAAAATGTCAGTAAACGGCAAAAAAAGCCCGCCGTGCAGGGAAAAGCCCGTACGGCGGTTAAAAACGGATTATTCAGATAAATATAAACGCGACAAAAGCGCCGATTAAAAGAATGTTGACGCAGTATCTTTCAATATAAGCGCCGGCTACACAGATTAAAACGGGAACAAACATTATAATTCTCACAAAAAGGTTTGCCCTGCCCTCTTTGCCGTAAAGCCTTTCTTTGCAGAAAAGCGCATCGTCAACAAGAGGGAAAAGATTGCACAGCATTGAAACGCCGATATAGGTGACAATCACATAGGCGGGGAAAAGAATGTGATGTGAAGAATCCACTTTAAGCAGAGCCAGCGGAACAATGCCTGCCGCTGTAAGAAACAGACCGAAAACAAAATGTAAAATGCCCGGTATAAAGGCTATCGCGACCGCCCCGCCCTTTTTTCGCGGGAATGAGTGATCGGTGTGCCCGGACACCTCGTCAAAGCGGAGGTAGCCGTCCGATTCAATATAACAGCCGCAGATTTTAGCGACAATATGCTCAAGAAATCCTCTCAGATAAGCCCCGGGGAAGGTTAATATTTTGCAGATTACATAAATCACCGTCATATAAGATCACCCGCCCCTTCCGTTAAAACCTGTTCGGCTGTTTTCTCACCCGACAGCAGAGCCTTTGAAATATCGGAGGCGGTTTTGTCATAACCCTTGAAGGATTCAAGCAGGCCGTCGGCGTCGCTGTGAAATTCCGACATTCCGTCGCCGTGAGCCTTATACATTGATGTGCAGACATATACCGTTTCAAGCAAAACGGAATTAAGAGCCTCCGCGTTGCCTTTGTTATAGAGGTTGTAAGCCATTGAATAAGCGTTGTAGGCGCTGTCAAACGCCGTAGTGTAATCGCCCTGATAAAGCGCGTTGAGAGCCTTCTGGCGGTAGAGTTCCGGCAGCCCGCTGCCCTGTTTGATTGCGTTTTCGCACTCCTCAACCGCCGTTTCGATTTTGCCGAAGCGTCTTTCCATCATAATGCGCATAACATTATAATCGTCATTTTTCTCATTGTATGAAAGGAACTCGTTTATGATATTTTCGGCGGCTTCGCTGTTCTCATTTATAAAAGCGACTTTGAGCTTTGTAAAAAACGCTTCCGCCTCGTTGCGGTTAAAGGCTATCTCCTCATTGCAGGCGTCAACACACTCTTTGTACCTGCCTAACTGATAATAAAGGTTTCGGTAGCAGCTCAGGTAATACCAATCCTCGCCGGGGCAGGTCTTTTTCATATTGTCAAGGTATTCAAGCTGTTTTTCGGG
>ONON01000228.1 GCA_900319455.1 uncultured Eubacteriales bacterium | reverse complement strand
TATCGCTTTCAAATTCTTTGAGTTTTGCAAGCAGCTCATCCATTGAGCGGCATACAATAACGCCTTCGGGCTTAAAATCATTATCATCGGCAATAACAATATTGGTTCTGCCTGCCAGAGGTTTTTGACCGGGCAATGACAGCATTGTTGCCATACCCATAACAACAACATTGCCCATTGTGTGTTCTTTAAAGAACTTCATATCTGCGGGAATATGATAGAGAAGATCGTTATCTCTGCCGATACCCCAGTTATTGTCAACACAAACTATAGCGTTCATAAACAAATCACCTCATATAATCAGACCGCGACAGGGAATTTTGAATTAAACTCGTGATATTTATAATCAACAAGCGAAACGCTGTCTTTAGTGAATTTATAGAAATCATCGATGCTGCTGTCGAGAACGAATTTGGGCGCATCAAAAGGTTTTCTCGAAATAAGTTCTTCAACAATGGGAATATGCCTGTCATAAATGTGGGCGTCCGCAATAACATGAACTATCTCACCCGGCTGAAAACCGCTGACCTGAGCAAACATACAAAGAAGAGCGGAATACTGGCATATATTCCAGCTGTTGGCGGCGAGCATATCCTGTGAGCGCTGATTTAAAATACCGTTAAGCTTGTTGCCCGTAACATTGAATGTCATACTGTAAGCGCAGGGATAAAGTGCCATTTCGCTCAAATCCCGGTGAACATATATGTTAGTCATTATCCTGCGGCTTGCGGGGTTATGTTTTAAATCATAAAGCACTTTGTCAACCTGGTCAAAATCACCTTCGGGATAGTGATGTTTTACACCAAGCTGATAACCGTACGCCTTACCTATGGAGCCGTTTTCATCTGCCCACGAATCCCATACATGGCTGCCGAGATCTTTAACATTATTGGATTTTTTTTGCCAAATCCACAATAATTCATCAACAGCGCTTTTTATAAAAGTTTTTCTGAGAGTCAAAGCGGGAAATTCTTCCTGAAGATTGTATCTGTTAACTATGCAGAATTTTTTAACTGTGTGCGCGGGAGTGCCGTCATCCCAGCGGGGCCTTACCTCCCTGTCGGTGTCCCATATTCCGTTTTCGAGGATGTCTTTGCAATTTTTGATAAACACTTCATCGGCGTAACTCATAAACACTCTCCGTTCTGATAAATAAGTTTTATTATCTTATGCTTATGTAAATAAATATCCGCAGATAAATTTTGCTCGGTCAACAAATTCCGAATAATCATTGTAATCAACCGGAACATCTTTTTTATTGCTTCTGTTATATACTCTTATACCGTTTTTTATACTTTCAACACAAACGGTATGAAGCCCGTGAAAAGGATGGTGTGCGTTCCAGAAAGAAACAATTCCGTATTTTGACGACTCAAGCTGTTTGAAAAAGTTTTTAATATTGTAATACCTTTTAATTTTAATGTTCCTATTATCGAAATATTTATGGAGCAAAAAAGGGTTAGAGCCGAATACGCCCATAAGCACTCCGCTTTTCGGATACATTTCAAAAGCGATTTTGGCAAGGTCGGGATTATCTATTTTTTCAAGATATAAAAAGTTATAGATGGCTATCATTTCACAGCCGTTATATGACATCGGAAACAGACCGTAGCGCATTTGACTGACGGGACCTACACCCTGCCCGTTCACAGTGCCTTTACCGAGTTTAATATATTTATTGATTTCATAATTGCTTTTTTCAATCACTTGAAATCACCGTTTTCTGTTATCAAGATAAGTTTTTGCCAAAGCACACCAATCTGTCTGAATAATGTCAAAACCTCTGTCGGCAAGCCAGCCCCAACCGTAATCGGGAGAAATTGCTATAGAATTGTCATCGGAATGACCCGCGGCCAGAATATCATTTTTATTATAAATAATAGCGTTAGCAAAAACAATTCTGCCTTTTTTGTGCATTTGCGAAATATATTCCGGTGAAGCGACCGGGGCATTCTCATTGTCAAAAAGAACCTCGGCGCCTATGCAATTTATGCCCTTTTCAACAAGGCGATCGGTAATATCATCATTATGCTTTACAATGGGCATAAACATTAAATCTGGAGCATACTTTATAACTTTATCAATATAGTTTTTGTTCACTCCGGTTTTTACAATAACCTGTTTTTCAACACCGCATTTTCTTATGCATTGAGTAATACCCGGCACATCAGTCCAGAATTTATCTACATTGATGTAACATTTACCCTTAAGAAAATCAAAAATGTTTTCAAGTTTATCTACAGCATAATCTGTTGAAGAATTATCCTGATTGACAAAACGGAGTTTTTCAACATTTTTTGAGTTCATGACGGCAATTAGTTTTTTTCTGCACAGATGCGCATATTCCATTCCGGGATGAAAAACAAAATGTTTGCCGTCTCTGCTTATTGAAACATCAAGTTCAACCATATCCGCCCCTGCCATTAGCGCGGCTTTAAAAGCCGACAAAGTGTTGCAGGGAATATTTGCCGATGACAAGCCTCTGTGCGCGCAAAGAATAAGATTATTTCTTGTGTTTTCAAAAAGAGATTTATTAAAATCAATCATGAAAAATCACCTTTAATATTTTATCATACGGTAAATTTTTAATCAATAAAAATATGTTGTTTTTATTGAATGATTCAACAATAAATATTATAATCTTTAAATAAACGGAGATGATAATGAAATGTTTAATGGAAAATTAAAGGCAATAACATTCAGTTATGATGACGGAGTCACTCAGGACAAACGGCTTATTGATATTTTCAATAAATACGGTCTTAAATGCACTTTCAACATCAATTCCGGCCTTTTGGGTACCGCCGGTCTGCTTGTCAGAGACGGCGTAACCGTTGCGCATTGTAAACCGAGACCGGAAGAAATAAAAAGAATTTACGAAGGGCATGAAATTGCTTCTCATTCGCTTACGCACCCTATGCTTCCCGAACTCAGTGATGAAGAAATAATCAGTGAAGTTGAAAATGACAGAATAGCCTTGTCGGAACTCGCGGGTTATGAAGTGGTCGGTTTCGCATACCCGGGCGGTGGAGTTAATTTTGACAGAAGAGTTGCCGAAATAATAAAAAATAACACGGGAGTAAAATACTGCAGAACCACTGTCAGCACTCATAATTTTGAAATACAAAGCAATTTATTTGAGTTCAGACCGACAGTCGGGCATCATCGTGAATATTCTGATATGTTGAAATTGGGCAAAAAGTTTATTGAGCTTGAAACCGACAAGCCTGCGCTTTTATACATCTGGGGGCACTCGTATGAATTTGACATTTACAACAGATGGAATGAATTTGAAGAATTCTGCAAATTCATAAGCAACAGGGATGATATTTTTTACGGAACAAACAAAGATGTTCTTCTTAATGAACTTTAATAAAAAGTGATGAAATTAATCATCACCGCATTTTATTAATTACACTTTTAACTTCGGCATCAAATGAGAAAATTATAAGAATTTTACCTATTTTAACCGATATTTCAGCCTCATTACCGGTAAATTCATTGCTTACACCTACAGGATAAGTGTTTTTAAGGTTATAATTGTCAAGAGAATATTTAAGACCGTTTTCGCAAACACCTTTACATTCAGTATCAAGTGAGAAAATCGAAATGTAGCCTTTTGAATTTTCACTGAATTTTATCGCTCCGCCGTCAATAACTACAAAAACTTCATTATCTCCGTAAATATATCCGGTCATTCCTTTTTCCGCAAGCATTGCAAGGGTTTGAATGTTTGCGGATGTATGCGCTGTTCTTCCGCCGGTTGCTCCGAAAATATGAAACTCGCTACAACCCTTTTCAATTCCGAGTTCAACAGCTTCAAATGTGTCGGTTTTGTCTTTAACGGGGTTTAATTTTACAGCGGGAATGCCATCGGGACATTTGCCGGAATCAAAATCGCCTATTGCATAATCCGGAACAATGTTGTGAGATAACAAGTAATCACAACCGCCGTCAGCGGCAATTATCAAACTGTTATCTAATGGCTTTTCAAAGGAATAGTGTGTTCCCGCTGCGAAAATACTGCATTTTTTGTTTTCCATTACAATCACCGTATATTAATATATTCAATTAAACATTATTTGTCAAATTTACCTATATTTCTATTGTAATATTTTAAAAAATGTGATTTAATTATAAAAAATATTTTATAAATCGGAAGGATATGAGCAAATGAAAAAAAGCATAATTAAAATCATTTCAATTCTTCTCGCGTTGACGATGATTGTTTCAACATCGTTTGTTTTTATCTATGCGGAGAATTCTGCATCTGAAAGCGAATCAGTTAATGATGAATACGGATTTTTGACAAATAAAAATATTAATCCGGAAGAAATAAGCAACGCTGTTGTTATTCCGGGCGTTTTTCAGTCAAAAGTCAGGCTGTATAATGATGACGGCTCAATCGCTTTGAATGCCGAAGGCAAAGAGTATGAAGCGCCTTTCTTTCTTGACGATACAAACAGCATTGTAAAACTCGCGCTTAAAAAATGTCTCGGTCCCCTTCTTCTTACTCTTTTTACTCAGATTGATTGGGGCGGAAAACTTGCGGATAATGTTGCGGATGTTCTCGGTGAAACACTCGGCGGAAAAGTCAAATGTGACTTAAACGGTGAATTTATCAATAATGTAAAAGCGGATTATTATGACGGCTCAATCGCCGAACTGAGAGCTGAAGGCAGAACTGAAGATATTAAGTTTATTTATGACCAGATTCCTTTGCAGGAATACGCTACCGTCGTCGGTGAAGACCACTTATATTATTTTTCATATGAATCTCTTGGAAACATCAATAAAATAGTTGATAAACTGTATTTATTGATTGAAAAAGCGGCTGATAATTCTCCTACCGGAAAGGTTAATATAATTCCTATAAGCCAAGGCGGCTCTCTGGCGAATGATTTGCTTGACAGATATCCTCAGGTGGGTGAAGTTCTCGATAAAATCATTTATATAGTTCCGGCGCTTGACGGAACGGTTCTTTTGGGCGAGATATATGAAAAAGGATTTATTGATGACGATGAGGCACTTTACCGCGATATTTTCCCTCAGCTGCTCGACAGTGATGATTCATCTTGGACAGGCAGTTTGATTAACATTGTTCTCAGAATTCTGCCGAACAAAGTTGTTAATGATATTCTTGATAAAGCCGTTGACACTCTTATTGAAGATTATATCGGCAACAGCACCTGTCTTTGGGCTCTTTTGCCCAAGGCAAATTATGAGGGCGCCGCAAATAAATATTTAAGCGATGCCGACCACTCTGTGTTACGCAAACAAACCGACGCTTTTCATCAGGCTCAAATCAATTCATTAAACAATATTCAAAATCAAATTGACGAGTACGGAGTAAAAGTATTTAATATTGTTGATTACAACTCAGTTCTTTATCCGATATGCGATTCTTGGCAAAAAATGAATGCCGACGGAATTATTCAGCTTGACTCCACTTCAATGGGCGCAACGAGTGTTGCCGTTGATGTTCAGCTTCCGGAAGACTATGTTCCCGCAAAGGGAGAAAAATATGTTGATAAATATAAACTTGTTGACGCAGGCACTGGTCTTCTTCCCGACAGCACATTCTATTTCCACAACCAGAATCATGAAAAAACCGCACAAAACGATGTAATTTTAAAGCTTGCCGTTTCATTGCTTACAGACAATGAATTTTTAAGCATAGATTCTTACCCGGACAAATACCCTCAGTTTAATGAAGGCAGGCATTCAAGAGGAATCACCAATAATATTGCCGCAGGCAAAAGTATTGATAAAACAAAACTTTCATCAGATGACGCTAAGGAGCTTGACGAAGCGCTTACAGAAGCTCAAAACGCTTTAAACAACACTGTTTGTGATGTTAATGATTTCAAGAACGCTGACGCGAGACTTGACAGAATTATTAAAAAAATAAACGGTGTTTCTTCGGAACCGAATTTTTCGGATAAAATATCGGAGAGCCTGAACACAGGTCTTGCCGCTTTTCTCAAAATGATCAGCGGACTTTTATTCAATATTCTCGGAGGTAAAGGTTTTTCGGATA
>ONON01000229.1 GCA_900319455.1 uncultured Eubacteriales bacterium | reverse complement strand
TTTTATCAATGCTATACTTATAAAAAAGCATTGTGAAAGGATGATTTTTTTGGCAGAGATAAAAGATCTTGACGCTGTTGCTTCACTTGACGCAATGGATGCCCATGTCAATGACTGGCGTGACGGAACAAAAGGCAAGCAGAGGGGCATTTTCTCTTTTGATGACCTTGTCGGCACAAAACTCAAAATGCTCAAAAAGCGTATTTTTACCGATCTTGAGTCAATTCCCGCATGGAAGATGAGAGAGTGCATTTACAAAGCCCCCGGCGAATATGAGTATTTCTATGATGAGTGGAAAGAAATAAATGTCGGCGACAAATGGGGCCGGAACGGCTGGAGCGCGTTTTTTAAAAACTCGTTCGATATGCCCGAAAGGTTCAAAGGCAAAAAGGTAACTCTGAACATTTATTTCGGCGGCGACAGCCTGCTTTCAATAAACGGTGAGCCTTATCAGGGGCTTGACCCGTTTCGCAACACCGTGCTTCTTACCGACTGCGCAACAGGTAAAGAGCATTATGATGTTGACATAGAATCATATTTCGTCTGGCACTCCGACGAGCCGTCAATCAAAACACTCTCCTGCTCGTTTATAGGTGCCGTTGACCCGGTGATTGAAGATATTTACTGGGATTTCAAGGCTGTTTTCAACGCCCTGTTTATGCCCGTTCTTGACAAAGGGCTTGCCGAGGTAATCAGAGCGGCGCTCAAAGAGGCGTTTCTTCATGTTGATTTTGACCTTGAAGGCGAAGAATTTGTCTCCGAACTTAAAATTGCCAAACAGATTCTTACCGATAAAGTTTATAAAAATCCGAATTATTCCTCACAGGGCACTCTTGCTCTCATAGGCAACTCACATCTTGATATTGTATTTATGTGGGGATATAAAGAGTATATCCGTAAATTGGGCAGAACACATGCCACAATGCTCCGACTTATGGAGCAGTACCCGGATTTCATCTTTTCACAAAGCACGGTTCCCACTTATATTGAGATGGAAAAACGCTACCCCAATATGTTCGCGCAGGTTAAAAAGCGCATTGAAGAGGGGAGATGGGAGTATATCGGCGCAATGTGGGTTGAACCGGACTGCAACCTTATTTCGGGCGAATCCTTCACCCGTCAGCTCCTTCACGGCGTGCGCTACGCCGAAAAAACATTCGGAATAACTCCGAAAACCTGCTGGGTGCCGGATGTTTTCGGCAACAGCTACGCTATGCCGCAAATTCTCAAAAAAGCGGGCGTCGAATACTTTGTTACACACAAAATGGGTGTTTGGAACGACACCAACCCCTGGCAATACAGCACATTCTGGTGGGAAGGTCCCGACGGTTCAAAGGTATTCTCAATTGTTCCGCCCACTCATTTTATCGGCACTGTTGAAGCCGACTCACTTAAAATGAACTGGCAGAGATACACCGACAAAGCAACCATAGGCGAGTCAATGTACTGCTACGGCTGGGGCGACGGCGGCGGCGGAGTTGACACCGAAATGCTTGAATACGCAAAGCGCTACAACAAATTCCCCGGTCTGCCCGAAACAAAAATCAGCAAAATTGAAGATTCTCTCGGCAGAATGAAAGCGAAAGCAACGGATACAAACATCCCCACCTGGAAAGATGAGCTTTATCTTGAAGAACACAGAGGCGTTCACACAACCAAAGCGCTTCTCAAAAAATACAACCGCCGCTGTGAAAATCTTTACCGTCAGGCGGAAATGTTCGCGTCAATAGCCGCAAAATACGGTTATGAATACCCGCTTGAAAAACTCAACGAGGGCTGGCAGGAACTGCTTACCACACAGTTCCACGACGGTCTTCCCGGCTCACATATTACAGAGGTTTTCAAGGACTGGTGCGACAGATATGAAAGAATCCTCGCCATAGGCGAACAGGTAAGAACCGAAGCGCTCAATGTCATTGCAGGCAATATTGACGGCGGCGAAAAATACGGTAAGCCGTTCGCACTTTTCAACTCACTCGGAGTTGACGCTTCATCAAAGGTTGAGCTCCCCTATGAAGATGTTGAAATCTATTGCGCCGACGGGAAGAGAGTGCCTGTTCAGGCATACACAAAGCTCGACGGCACAAAGGTTCTGACCTTTGTCGCGAGGGATGTTCCCGCAGTCGGTTTTAAAGTTTATTACAAAAAGCCCGCAAGCGTTCCCGAAGCGAAAGAGATTGATATTGCCGATGTTGAAAACGGCAGCTTCTCGCTTGTCTTTGATGACAGGGCGGAGCTTGTCTCAATATTTGATAAAAAGAACAACCGTGAGGTTCTCTCCGGCAGCGGCAATGTTTTCCGCATTTTTGAGGATCTTCCCGGCAAATATGACGCGTGGGATATAGTTGCCACCTATGTTGACCGTGAATTTGAAACACAGCCTGGCAAAGTCGAAAGTGTTGTTAAAGGCGATGTTTTTACCTGCGTTACAATCTCAAAACAGGTTATTCACTCAACAATCAAACAGAACATTATCATATACAACGACCTTGACCGCATAGATTTTGACACCTTCATAAGCTGGCACGAAAAGCAGAAGCTGCTTAAAGTGGGTTTTGATGTTGATATCAAAGCGCAGAAGTTTACCCGCGATATAGCTTACGCAACCATTGAGAGCTCAAATTACCGTCACAATCCGTATGATAAAGCAAAATTTGAAGTCAGCGCCCATAACTTTATCGATATGAGTGAGGACGGCTACGGCCTGTCGATTTTAAATGATTGCAAATACGGTTTTGAGGTTGACAAGCAAAGAATGATTATAACTCTTCTCAAAGCTCCGATGAACCCCGACCCGCAGTCCGACAGAGGCGACCATTACTTTACATATTCGCTTTATCCGCACAGCAAAAACTGGAAGGAAGGCGGCACAATCACGAGAGGCCTTGAGCTTAACAATCCGTTTGTGCCCGTTGATGTCACCGCGCAGGCAGGCGGCAGTGTCAAAAAGTCATTCATCTCCGTTTCGGCAGACAATGTGCTGCTTGAAGCGCTTAAAAAGTGTGAGGATGAAGACGCTTACATTCTTCGTTTTGTTGAAAAAACAGGCAAAAGAACAAAAACAAAGGTGTCGTTTTTCTCTGATATTGAACGCGTCAGCGAGTGCAACCTTCTTGAAAGAGAAGACGCGCCGTTTGATGGATTTGAAGGCAGTGACATAGAGTTTGAAATTGATCCCTTTGAAATCAAAACCTTTAAAATCTTTGTTAAATAAGGGTAAAGCACTATGAAAACCGAGTTAATCAATCTTTCAAATGAGGGTGTTACTCTCACCACCTATATTCTTGACAGTTCAACCGAGATGCCGAATATGATTTACCGCCCCGCGATGCTTGTTATACCCGGCGGAGGATATAATTTCTGCTCTGACAGAGAGGCGGAGCCTGTCGCGATGGCTTTCGCGGCAAAGGGCTTTAACACTTTTGTTCTGCGTTATTCAATCGGCAAGGGCAAGGCCGCTTTCCCCAATCCGCTCAATGACGCGCAAGAGGCCCTTGAGCTGATAATCAATAACAGTGAGAAGTGGCATATTGACAAAAGCAAAACGGCGGCCATAGGCTTTTCCGCGGGCGGTCATCTCTGCGCCGCGCTCAGCACAATGGGCAGGGTCAGACCCGCCGCCGCGGTTCTCTGCTACCCTTGCATCCTGTCATCAATAAGCGACATACTCGCGGAGCCTATTCCTTCCGTTGATGAATATGTTGATGATAAAACTCCGCCGACTTTTATTGTTTCAAGCAGAGAAGACAGTTGCGTTCCGATTGAAAACTCGCTGAGATATGCCGACGCGCTTGAAAAAGCGGGCGTGGATTTTGAAATGCACATTTATTCAAAAGGCTATCACGGCTTTTCTCTCGCCAATGAAGTCGTTTTCTCAAAAGAGGAGGATTATCTTTATAACAGCCACCTGAGCGGATGGTTTGAACTTTGCTGCGCCTGGCTCAAAAAAACTTTCAACTCTTAGTTTAACAATAAAAATCCCGCCGTTGGGCAGTAACTCATAAACC
>ONON01000238.1 GCA_900319455.1 uncultured Eubacteriales bacterium | reverse complement strand
GTTGCCATATTAACCCCTACGGGGCCCGGCGTTGTTTCGCTCACCGCTATCATAGTGGTCAGTTCCTCGTGCGTAAACCAGCCGTATTTGTCGCACATTTCACTGAGAAAAGGAATTGTCGCGGGACCTCCGCCTATGGCAAACAGCCCGGTTTTAAAAAACTCCAAAATCAGAAGGAGATATATTTTCATACTTTTTTTCTCCTCCTTATCACACCGGTTATTATACCTATTGCTCCGCTCACGGCAATAATCGCGATGCTCGGAATGTGCAGAAAATATGAGAGAAGCAGGGCTGCCGTGAAAATCGCGCCGCAGATAATATCGGTAATGCCTTTTTTCGCAAGTGTTACAACGGTGCTCGCAATCAGCGCGCACGCCGCGGCTCTTATCCCCGAAAGAGCGTGCGAGAGAATCTCGTTGCCCATAAACACATTCAAAACGGTGGCAACAAGCAGTATTATAATTATTGACGGTGTAACCATACCGATTGTGGCGACTATTCCGCCGGCAACGCCCTTCTTTTTAAAGCCTACAAAGGTTGCCGTGTTTACGGCGATAATTCCGGGTGTGCACTGACCTATGGCGTAATAATCCATTATTTCGTCTTCGGTGACCCAGTCGCGTTTTTCACAAAGCTCATATTTAAGCATCGGCAGCATAGCAAGCCCACCTCCGAAGGTCAGGGCACCTATTCGCGCAAAAGCCAGAAACAGTTCCAAAAGAATTTTCAAGTTCAAAACTCCGTTTATTTGAGATTTTTATCAATGCTTTCCTGCGTAATCGCAAAACATTTTTCGTATTCAGCCGTGCTTTTTTGAGGGGAACCCGCCGTTATTTCGGAAACAAGGGTATCATACTGGGCTTTTGTTATTTCTTTGCCGTCAACAGTGTATTTCGCATCTTCTTCTCTTGAGTCGATTTCAACCTCAAGCAGGGTGTCGAGTATGCCGCCGTCAAGTTTACAGTATGTTTCAACAAAATAGCCGTTATTGCCGTAACCGTCAATAATAACATTCCCTTTTTCAATATAGTCGGTCTGACCGAAACCGCCGAAAGGCCCGAGATTTACAGCTTTTCCGTCGGCAAATGTGAATATGAAGCAGCCCGCCGCGTGAAAGTTTCCGGTTGAAATAACAAGTTCGGGAACACTGTCGCTGTCAATATAGCAAAGGCAGAATCTCGGTTCCTGATCATAAAGCTCAATATCCTCTTTATCAAGGTTGAGAAGAACCTCTTTGTATGCGTTTATCCACTCGCTTTTGTCAACAAAGGCTGCGGATGTTGTTTCAGCTTTTTTCTCCGGCTTTTTATCCGCTATTCCGGATATTATTTCCGAAATTACTTCATCGGGAGCGCTTGTCTGCGATTCTTCCGAGCCAGCGGAGCCGGTCTGAGCGGTGCCGCTTTTTTCTGCCGAGCAGGCGTTGAACGCAAAGCATATAGCCGTTACGCAAATAAAACATAAGAATTTTTTCATTTTTCGCTACCTCGTTATTAATGATTTATCTGTTATGTCTATTATAGCAAGTTAAAACATAAATTCAACCTTATTGATATGCCGTGATTGCAAATATTATGATTTTGTTAATTTTGCCCTTGAAAAGTTGACATTTAAAATGTTAACTTTTATTATTTAATTCGGAATTTGCAAAACGGAGGCTGAAAATGAAAAAAGCAAAAGAGGAATTATCGGTAGTTACGGGTGCGAGAGGATATGTCGGTTACGCGCTCGTAAAGGAGCTTTCCGGCAGACCGGGCAAAATCCGTGTTCTTCTGAGGCATGACACCAAAACCCTTGATGAGTTCAATGTTGAAAAGGCTATGGGCGATATATGTGACTATGAAAGCCTTGAAAAAGCTTTTAAGGGCGCAACCACCGTTTACCATGTTGCGGGCCTCGTCGATATTGAAGGCAACCGCGACAGGCTTGTTTGGGAGGTAAACTACAACGGCACAAAAAATGTTGTTGCCGCCTGTAAAAAGTGCGGTGTCAAAAACCTTGTTTATGTCTCATCCGTTGACTGCATTCCCGCAACAAAGGGAACGGCAAAAATCAGAGAGTATTCGACCCTTGACCCCAATCTTTTGCACGATGCCTACGGCAAATCCAAGGCTGCGGCTTCACAGTATTGCATTGAGCAGAGTGATAACAAGCTGAAAATCTGCATAGTTCAGCCGAGCTGCTGCATCGGCCCCGATGATTATCAGGGCACCAACAGCGTATGCACAATGATAAAACTGTATCTCACCGGACTTTTTCCCTGCACTTTAAGGTTCGGCGGTTATAACTTTGTTGATGTGCGCGATGTTGCCAAGGGTATGATTGCCGCGGCGGAAAAAGGCAGGGGCGGCGAGTGCTACTTTCTTTGCGGCGACAGGCTTTCGGTAACGGAGTTTATTGAAGCCCTTGCGAAAATCGAGGGTAAACCTTCGCCGAAAATCGCACTGACAAAAGGCTTTGTTCTTAAAATGTGCCCGGTTATCGAGGTGCTGTTCAAAGCCGCTAAACTGCCTCCCGTACTCACTCCGTTTTCAATCAACAAGCTCTGTGAAAACTGCAATTTTTCATACGAAAAGGCTGTGCGTGAGCTTGACTACAGCCCCATGAGCGCCGAGGATTCCCTGCGTGACACTATAAAATGGATGAAAGAAAACCGCAAAGGCGAGAACACCGTAAGCGAGCTTACCAAAAATATCGAAGACAGTATTCAGGAGGCAATCGACAGGGATCTCAAGTATGTTGAAACGAACTTCTGGAATAATGAGGACAGTTTCGGAGAAAACTATGAAAAAACAAGAAAAAGCCTCAAAAAACTTATAGACAGCCGCAAGTGGAATTATTGACTTGCTTTACGCAATCCGTTTTTTAAGCCTTACCCGATGAAATACAGCTGAAAAAGAATTGAAAGCAGTCCGTTTGGGCGGTCTGCTTTTGTTTTGGCTCTTAAGAGACAAACAACCACCGGCTATGCCGGTGGCATTAAAACGCTTACAGCGAAAAAGCCTCCTGTGGTAGAATAGAGCAGGT